>JBDSVQ010000064.1:0-4245 GCA_039927135.1 Fimbriimonadales bacterium
CGTAACGCCGGCGCTTGGGCCGTCCTTTGGTATTGCACCAGCCGGCACGTGCACGTGGATATCAGTTTTTTGAAAAAGATCCGGATCGATGCCAAGGCGTTGCGCGTTCATTCGTAGGTAGCTGAGGGCGGCTCGTGCCGACTCCTTCATTACATCGCCGAGTTGCCCTGTTAGCAGTAACTCGCCGCGGCCTGGCATTGCAGCTGTCTCGATGAAAATAATGTCCCCGCCTACGGGAGTCCAAACCAAACCAACTGAAACACCGGGTTTTAGCTCGCGCTCGTTAACTTCATCGCTGAGGAATCGTGGTGAACCGAGGCACTGCTCGACAAACGCGCGGTCGACCTTAACCTGTTCCTCTCTTCCATCGGCAAACATGCGTGTAGCTTTGCGCGTAACCGATGCAATTTCTCGCTCCAGATTTCTCACACCAGCCTCGCGCGTATAGGATTCGATTAGATACCTTAACGAGTCTTTCGGCCAAGTGATCTGCTTCTTATTTAAACCGTGCTCTGCAGTCTGTTTCGGTACGAGGTGCTTGCGGGCAATTTCGACTTTTTCTGCTTCTGTGTAGCCACCTAACTCGATCACTTCCATACGATCTCGCAACGGGGGCGGAATCGTGTCGAGCATATTGGCGGTAGTAACGAAGAAAACTTTCGATAAATCGAAGGGCGCATCTATGTAGTGGTCGCGGAAAGAACCGTTTTGCTCGGGATCAAGGACCTCCAACAGCGCGGAACTGGGATCGCCCCTAAAATCTCTGCCGAGTTTATCGATCTCGTCGAGCATGAACACAGGGTTATTGCTGCCCGCTCGGCGAATGCCTTGGATGACTTGGCCGGGCAACGCACCGATATAGGTCCTGCGGTGGCCGCGAATCTCTGCTTCATCGCGCATGCCTCCCAATGAAATCCTCATAAAGTTACGCTTCATCGCGTGCGCGATGCTGCGGCCCAGCGACGTTTTCCCGACGCCGGGAGGTCCGGTAAAACACAGAATAGGCTGACGCACAACTCCGTCCTTCTTAAACTTTCGCACCGCAAGAAATTCAAGAATTCGCTCTTTGATTTTATCGAGTCCGTGGTGATCGTCATCTAGGATTTTCTTGACTCTCGTAAGATCCAAGTTGTCTTCGGTGCTCTTCGCCCAAGGCAGCGAGATCATCCAATCGATATAGGTTCGTGCAACGGTATATTCTGGAGCACCGGGTGACATACGCAGAAGCCTGTCGTATTCGCGGTCGACTTCGCGCAAGGCCTCGGCCTCCATGCCAGATTCGTCGATCGCCTTTCGCAGGTCCATTAGCTCTTCGTCGCGATCATCGCTTTCACCGAGCTCACGTTGAATGGCTTTTAATTGCTCGCGCAAATAATAGTCTCGCTGGGATTTGCTTAATTCGGTGTTGACTTCGCTTTGTACTTTCGAGCTGAGTTCTAAAACGCGTGCTTCTCGGCCCAGGAGTTCACTAAGTAGTCTTAGCCGCTCCAACCAATCGACAGTTTCCAAAACCTGCTGTTTATCTTCCACCGCAAAAGGCATGTGCGCGGCGATTAGGTCAGCCATCACGTTGGGTTCCTGCACGGCCTGAGTAAGCGACCGCAATTCGTCCGGAAGATTTGGTGACAATGCTACGCACCGTTCGAACAATTGGCTCACGGTTCGTCTAAGCGCTTCAACTTCCAAGTTCTTTGTCTTCGGCGCGGGCTCTTCCTCAATAACTTCGATTCGCGCCTTAAGGTAAGGCTCTTCTTGGATAATCTCTAAAATCTTAAACCGCGCTGCGCCCTGTACGATCAGTCGCACGCCATCCGGCATCTTCACCAGCGTACGCACGATGACCGCGCAACCAAATTTGTAAACATCGAAAGCGGTCGGCATTTCGATTGTCGGTTCGATTTGGGTGACCACACCGACGACGCGATTAGACCCAACAACTGTTTCGTCGATTAGTTGGATGCTCGCGGGCCTTCCCACTGAAAGGGGCGCGATCAGCATCGGATAAACGACGGAGTCTCTTAGTGGGAGTAGGCTTAGTTCAAGGGGTATTTCGGGCTTTGGATCGTTTTCTTCGAGCGGATCGTCGCGGATTTCAACTTCTGCCATTATCTTCTTCTACGGGAGTAATTCGGAGCGTCGACTCAACTCGCTTCTTTGGAATCCGCACAACCAGCATTCCATCGGTAAACGAGGCGCGAATTCCTGAAGGATCAACGGAACCCTCAGGCAGGCGAACCTCGCGCTCGAATTCACCATAGTACACCTCTAACTGATGTGAACGCGAAGGTTGGCAATCCGGCAAGTCAACCGAACGGCGCGTGCCTCGCAACACCAACGTGCGCGTCTTCGCGATATATTGCAACGTTACGTTCTTTGATTCGACACCGGCGAGCTCGATTGTGACGGTAATCTCGTCATGCGACTCACAGACGTCCGCGTTGGGCCGCCAATATCGACGAGCAGCCGCCGAGCTAGCAACAACCCCTCGCATCACCTCGTCACTGAGGCGCTCTAACTTTTCGCCGATTCGAAAGAACCAGTCTTCGTCTTGTCTCTTGCTCGCCACGCGGATGTCCAGTATATCCCGCGCGGTATACTCTGAGGTCCCGAGGCTCCTACTGTGCAGATCGTCACCAAAATCCTCTTCGTCATTCTGTTGCTTGTCGCTGTCGTTTTCGTTTTCGTCACGACCGTCTTTGGAAGCAAGTCGGACGCGATGAGCGGAGGAAGCTCCCAGATTCGTACAACTTATCGGGGCAAACCTGGATTCGATGACTTTATGTCCCGGTTCACGCTGATTCTCGGCTGCGTGTTTATGGGTCTTTGCTTGATCATCGACGTACTCCAGCAGCGCTTCGGCGAGCAGTGAGCCGAGGTGTCGGCCGCTGGTTAGCGCTCGGCATTCTAGCGGCTATCGTGATCGGCCTCGGCATCACCACATCCCGTTCTAACCGCAGCCTTATTGACGGCCTACTGGCGGGATCACCTGATTCTCTCTCGTCGTTCTCAGAGAGGCAAGACGCTTACATTTTCCTGCAGAGCGAGTCGGTCGAGACCCGTAGGCACGTGGCCTCCAATCTCGCCGTTTGGAACGATTCGCGGGCCGCTAAGCTGGCGATAACCTTGGTTCCGGACCCTGACACGGAGGTTCTCTCCAACCTGGTACGCAGCTTGACGGAGATTGCGAGGCGCGACCCGGATTCGGTGGCGGAGCATTTTTCGAACGGCGGCGCAGCTGAGAGCGCGGCACTTATCGAAGCTTCATCGGCCGATCTTTCGGTTGGGCGAAAGGTTTTGGACCTGGCATTGGGTCGCAATCCGGGGGCACAGAACGCGTACCTATTAGCGAAACGGTTAGGTTCTGTCTCTGAACCTGTATTGATCCGGATGCTCAGTTCGGACGATGAGACGGTAGCCTTCTCAGCTGCCGATGCACTAACATCGATCGTTCTCGACCTAGAAGCGAAGTCTCTCACCGCAATGGCTCTGCTCGAGAAGTACAAAGGGGCAAGCTCGCAGTCGTTCAAAGACAAGCTCCTACCGCTGCTTGCTAAGATTGCGCCAAGTGAAGCGCGAGAGATATTCGCAGCAGCAGCCCTTGACTACACCGCACCGAGCGAATTGAGGGCGATCGCGACGTCCGCCCTCGTGCGGCTGAACGACCCGCTAGTCAAATCCCTCGCCGGCGACGCCGATACCGCCGTGGCGTACGCAGCAAAGCCGAAGTGACCATTAGTGAGCGCGTTGAAGAGATTCGCAGTCGTATAGGTGAAACCACCGTCGTCGCGGCAAGCAAGGGTGCGTCCGCACAGGCGATTCGCGAGGCCTATGCTGCCGGGATTCGGCACTTCGGTGAAAACTACTTGCAGGAAGCTTTGGCGAAACGAGACGAGTGCCCCTCGGACGCGACTTGGCATTTTATCGGCCGACTGCAATCCAACAAGATCTCCAAGGTGGCTGCGAGTTTCGGCGTGGTGCAAACCGTTGATTCTGTAGCGAAGGCTCGGAAACTCTCTGCTGCGACATCCAAACAGATGTCAGTTTTTCTGGAGGTCAACATCGCGGAGGAGCCTCAGAAAGCTGGCTGCTTGCCGGGAAACGTGTCGGAAATCGCCAAAATCGTGTACGATTTAGACAGTCTGAGGCTTATCGGCTTAATGACGATGGGCCCGGAGAATCCAAACGCCGAAGAGGCACGTCCGTACTTCATCCGCATGCGGAAGCTGATCGAATCGCTGGCAATGC
>JBDSVQ010000065.1:0-7432 GCA_039927135.1 Fimbriimonadales bacterium
ACCGGATTCGTAAGCAGCGGCAACAAGCCCGTGCCGATCAACGACGCCGAAGTTCAAGGCATCCAGAAGCGACTTGAAGAAAGCCGCGAGAAGCCGAAAGTCGCTTGGAACGCGGGCGACACGGTACGCGTTGCGGAGGGCCCATTCATGGACTTCACCGGCCGCATCGAAGAAGTTTTTGCCGACCGGGAAAAGGTCAAGGTACTCATCACGATTTTCGGGCGAGACACGCCCGTCGAACTAGATTTCACACACGTGGAGAAAGAATAAGAAATGGCAAAGAAGGTCACATCCATCATCAAGCTCAACATCCCCGCAGGCAAAGCAACGCCCGCCCCGCCCATCGGCCCCGCGCTCGGCCAGGCCGGCATCAACATGATGGAGTTCATTAAGAAGTTCAACGAAATGTCGATGGGCCAGATGGGCTCGACGCTTCCCGTCTCCATCACCGTTTTTGAGGACCGATCGTACGATTTCGTGGTCAAGCAGCCCCTCGCCAGCGATTTGCTCCGCAAGGCAGCCGGAATCGAGAAGGGCAGCGGCAACCCGCTCAAGGAAAAGGTCGGCAAGCTCACGCGCGCTCAGCTCAAGGGCGTCGCCGAAGCCAAGATGGCTGACCTGAATACCAACGACGTCGAGCAAGCCATGCGAATCCTCGCCGGCACCGCCCGGTCGATGGGCATCGAAGTAGAGAACTGATAACGCAGCCACACTAACGACGTGCAGCGCGGGGTCGGCTGCAAGTTGGTCATACTAGTAGACATGCGCTGCGAGGACTGCCCCCGGTTCGACCCTGAAAAGGGCGTGTGCCGCGACGGCAAGCTGAACCCGCAGGGCTTTGGCGAGGCGGTCGAGATCATCCAAATCCACGGTCCCCGAGCGATCTGCATGCTCTGCGACCTGCGAGAGCGTATGCTCGATATCTGGGAAGGCAAGAAGCTGCCGGGCAAGCCGCCCAGGATCAAGCACAAGGGACGGCCGTACTAACTCCCTCAATGGTGCTCGCGCAAGTAATTAATCGCTTCCCACATCACCTTGCAATCGACTTCGTTATATTCTCGAATATCGTGCATGAGGTCTAAGTCGCGCATGGTGCCGCCGGTTCTTTCCGCCTCATCGTCGCACCACCAACCTCCGATCATTGCGCCCAGCCCATCGATCTTGCTGCTTCCCCAATTAGTGGCCGTTAGTCCGTTCATCGCCATGGCATTCGCAATCGCCTTTAACCCGAAAGCGTAAGCCCCCTTTACCGTCACCGGTTCTTTCTTCACAACGTTATTCAAAAAATCGTACCAGGTCGGCTCGGGCCAATTGTTATTGGGGTGTCGTTTTCTTGCGGCATCGAATGCCGTTGACAGAGAAACTTTTTCGTGAGGCGCCCAGTGAAACACGTGCGGATTCATACCTCCGAGTCTGTGGCAAGTGCTCATCATGTGCGCTATCCACGCATCGATTTGTTCTTTCTCACAAGGCTCCGTCAGACGGTCGCAAATGAAGCATTCGAACTTCCACTCCCCATCTTCCTCATGTCCGCAACCGATCATATAAATCAAAGTCTGTCCACCTCGCTCGGGCAACCCATCGAACGTGTCTTTCATATCGCCGACCGTTTCGAAGTCGACAAAAAATTCGACCTTCCTCTTTTCGATCCAATTCTCTCGGTCGGTCGCTATCCGCTCAGGCATAACCATTGGGGCGCCAGGCCTTTGGCTATCAATAATCCGTTGTAGGGTTGCTTCGCGGTTACCCACGCCGAAAAGTGACGCGTGGCAATCAGGGTCATCGTATCGCGTCACGCCCTTAGCGATCGCGTTCGGCCGATTCTTCGCACTCACATACCAAAGCTGCGTGAGGTCCTTTACCTGTGCCTGGATTAGCTTCTTTGCACCGTGCCAAGGCGAATCTTGGTCGAACCCCATATTCGGCCTTAGCCGGTCACGGGTCGATTCCGGCAGGACATTCCACGTCTCTCCTTCGGTCCTCACTTCGCGTATCCAAGCAACCGCCCCGTCGACATCCATTTGCAATTCGGGGTCATCCGTTTTCACGGGAGCAAGGGTATAGAAACAATTCTCAAAACGCTCTTTGCCCTTCTTATAAGATCTTCCGATAATGTATGCCCGGCTAGGGGAATACCCCTGCATCGCCGCAAGCGCGCGATTATAAATATATAGCTGCGCTTTGCGGTCCGAGTCTCCGTTTAGCAGCCATTTAGCCGAAATCTCCGGCGTGGCAAATTTAATATCTACCACACGATAATGCGGCACATCTTCTACTTCGCAGGGCAAGTATTCGCATATCTTGCATAAAACATCGCTGCGCACAAGCAAATCCGGAGACCCCCAAGTCTTAGTTGCTTCATCGTAAACCACGCCGTGATAAATGACTTCAGGGCGCTGCTGCAGTAATTCGATCGTCCTTAGAGCGCGCGCTACCGAATTCTCGCCATCAACGTCCACAACCTCACACTTCTCACGCAGCAAGGCAACCACCCTTTGCTCAAATTCGATAGCCTTCGCAAAAATGAACGTCGTCATGCACGTCCGATGATCGTAGCTCGGATCGTCCTTATCCTTTACGAACCCTTTGCTCTCGCCGTAGAGATCCAACCAATCAAGCAGAGTGTCCTCTTTAAAGTAATTCCGCGTCGCCGTTGCCGAAACCCAATCTCTGTCGCGCGGGTCGAAAGCCACTAACCCGCCACCGGAGTCTCAGCCGGTTCCTCGTCGTCGTTGCGGCTAGCGGGGCGGGTGCGCAGCTTGGCCCACTCGCGCAACGCATCGATTTCCTCGCGCATCATCACGCTCAACGGCACAAACTCCTTCGCCTCGCCCATCATGTCCTCTTGCGTGAGGTCGGTTTCTTTGTCGAAAGCGGCAAACAATCCTGCAATAACAACCTGCTCAACCTCCGCGCCGCTGAACCCCGCAGTGACCCTTGCTAACGCCTTCAAGTCGAAATTCTTTGGGTCTCGTTTCCGCTTAGAAATATGAATCGAGAAAATATCCGCCCGCTCTTCGGTATCCGGAAGGTCGATAAAGAATATCTCGTCGAAACGACCTTTTCGCAACAGCTCCGGAGGTAACTGCGACACGTCATTCGCCGTCGCAATCAAAAACACGGCGGCGGTTTTCTCCTGCATCCAAGTCAAGAACGTCGCAAAAACGCGAGCGGTCGTGCCGCTGTCTCCAAAACTGTTCTGCACACCGGCAAAACCTTTCTCAAGCTCGTCGATCCACAAAACGCACGGCGCAACCGATTCCGCAACCGCAATCGCTTTCCTAACATTCTCTTCGCTCTGGCCAACGAGACTGCCAAATACTTTGCCCACATCCATGCGCAGCATCGGCAGCTCCCAATGACTCGCTATCGCCTTCGCAACAAGCGACTTTCCGCAGCCCTGGACGCCTAATAGCAGCACACCCTTCGGGGAAGGGAGCCCGAAGGCTGCCGCTTTATCGCTAAAACTGCGGGTTCGCTTTCTCAGCCATTCCTTCAGATACTCCATACCGCCAACGTCTTTCAGGCTCGTATTCGCCGGATAGTATTCAAGCACCCCCGACTTCCTGATAATCTGCTTCTTCTCTTCCAGAATCGTGTCCACGTCCAACTTTTTCTTAGATACCAAGCTACGAGCAAACACTGACTCCACTTCTTCCAGCGTCAATCCCTGGCACGATTTGATTATCAGTTCTCGTAGCTCAGCGGTCGGCGAAGCGTCAACCCCTTCCCTGCCTTTAACTCCACGCAGGACCATGTCCAGAACATCTTCAATCTCTTCTCGCGGTGGCGGCCCGAAATCCACAACCGAAACATCTTTTTCCAACTCCGTCGGTAATTTCAAAATCGGTGCGGTAATAACAATGGTCTGCGATTTACCGCGCAGCCTCTCAGCCAAATCCCTAAAAACGCGAATCACACGGCTGTCGTTCATGTAAGGATGGAAATCCTTCAAATGGAAAACGGCATTGTCTTGTGCGGCGTGGATTTCAGTCAGCGCCTCTAAATCGGCGGTCAGCTTGCTGGGGGAGTAAGCCTGTGCGCCGGTCACCTCCGGCTTCATGCCGACGGTCATAGACCACGTGTGCAGCCGCATCCCCAACTCGCGCACCACGTTCTCCAACGTCTCCCCAACGCGCCGCTCTTCCCACGTGACCACGTAAATGATCGGATACTTCGCGCGTATCAGCGTTTCGATCTCTTGCTTTGCGTTCATTCCGGTGCCCGAAGTGTACCGGTACAATAGCCGCGATGCGGAGGCTTCTCTCCCTTGTTCTCTTGGCGGCGGCTTCTGCGTGCCTCGCTCAGGATAACGGCCAGATCGAACTGCGCATGATCGCGCACAGCAGTTGGGGCATTCCGCCGAAGGACGCCGCCGATCCGGGCAGCATCGCTCGGCGAGCAATCTTCGACGAGTTTCACCGGCTGAACCCCGATATCCGAGTTGTCAACGCAGCCGGGCTCGAGGTCGCAGGCAACCAGCCCGATGCGCCATTCCTCATGAGCATGGCGGGTGACACGTCACCAGACGTCTTTTACGTGAACTTCCGGCAGATGACTAACTACATCGAGCAGGGCTTCTGCCGGCCCCTCGACGACCTCATCGCCCAGACACCAGGCGCGCTCGACCGCCTCAAGCCGAAAGTTGTCGACGTCCTGCGCAGCTACGACGGCAACGTCTACTGCATCCCCTACATCCAGTACGGCATGGCGCTGTACTACCGAATCGACTTCTATCGAGAGGCAGGGCTCGACCCCGCCAAGCCGCCTCGTGATTGGGATGAGTTCTACGAATATGCCCAAAAACTGACCAGAAACGACAAGGGCCGATCGGGATTCCTCTTTAACAACGGTCCCGAGGGCAAGGCGTGGCATTGGATCAATATCCTTCGCCAAGCCGGCGGCGAGCCCGTAGTGCGTTTGCCTAGCGGAGACTGGAAAACCGCCTTTGCCTCACCCGAAGGCGCGGTCGCCCTGGACTTCTTCAGGAAACTGACGATGGACAAATGGGGCGACGGCCAGGGACCCGCCGCAGGCCTTTCGATTTCGTGGAGAGACGACATTGACGCCGGCAAGGCCGCGATGTGGTTCGATTACACTAACGACGTGCTGATGCACAGCACCCGCACAAACCCGGCGCTCATAGGAGTCGCCGCCATGCCCGCGGGACCGGGCGGCTACGCGAACGAAATCAACGCCGGCATGTGGGCGATCAACGCCAAGATCACCGACCCGAAACGCATCGAAGCGTGCTGGCGGTTCATACAGTTTTTCGTAGGGGAGCAGGCTGCAAGTGTGGCCACAAAGAGCTACGTGGAGAACGGACTTGGCAACTTGGTGCAGCCAGATCTTCTGGAGCGCCACGGCTATCCTGAACTCGCCGCGCAAGCCGATCCGCTTCTGATTCAAGCCAGCAAGGAGCAGTTCGAAAACGGCAAGCCCGAGCCGTACGGCCGGAACTGCCAGATGCTATACGTGCTGCTCGATCAGCCTCTGCAGGAAGCCCTGCTCGATCCCGAACGCCCCGCGATCGACATCTTGAATGAAGCAGCCGCCTCGATCGACGAGAAGCTACTTGGCTACGTCCCTCCCGAGGTGATGGCGCGCCGCCGCGGATTCGCAACGGGGATCCTGCTGTTCCTTTTGGGCGTGGCCGTGGCTGGTGGGATATGGTGGGCGCGAAGGCTGAGGGTAACCATCCGCGAGCCTAAAGAGGCTGTGGCAACGGCAGGCTCTCGAAAGTTTCGCTTGGCGATGCTTTTCCTCACTCCTGCGGCCGCCAGCCTTCTCGTTTGGGCTTACTATCCGCTATTCCGCGGCCTTGTAATAGCATTTCAAGATTATCGAATCATGAAGCCCGCGCAATATGTGGGTACCGATAACTTTATCGATGTTTTCACGCAGGAAACGTTTTACAAAGGACTTTTCAACAGCTTTCTCTACGTGGCTTTAACCATAGGAATAGGCTTCTTTATCCCGTTCTTCTTGGCGCTTGCTCTTAACGAAATCCCTCGCTTTAAAGTTTTCTTCCGCACGATTTTTTACCTGCCTGCAATGACAAGCGGCATCGTAATTGCATTTATGTGGCGGCAGTTCTACGACAAGACTGAGAACGGTTTTCTTAATCAACTGCTCACGCCCGTTTTCGAGGGCTTCAACTGGCTCATAGACATTTTCAACAACCTTTTCCACACGCAACTCGGGCACTTCCTGCTCACGCACGATTGGCTCGGCGACCCGTCGTGGGCGATGCTCGCCGTCGTCATCCCGGCAATCTGGGCGGGGGCGGGGCCAGGCAGCATCCTGTATTTGGCAGCACTCAAGAACGTGCCTGAAGAACGCTACGAGGCGGCGGATTTAGACGGGGCATCTTGGCGGCATAAGATTAGGCATATCGTATACCCTGGGCTTCGACCACTTGTACTTATCAACCTTTTGGGCGCCTTCATCGGCGGATTCAAGGCGATGGAACAGATATTCATCATGACGGCCGGCGGCCCTCTTTACGCCACCCACACGCTCGGCCTCGAAGTCTGGCAGAACGCCTTCATGTTCCTCAAGTTCGGCTACGCGACGGCTGCTGCTTGGGTGATGGGGGCGATTCTGATCGGGTTTACTGTAGTTCAGATTAGGACGCTGCTGGACATGAAATTCGCGGCGAGCTCACACGCATGATAGGTTTTGTACAAGTTGATCCGTGGATGTTGGACATTGGGATGCGCGGATTCGTCGCGGTTTCCCCGGGCGAGATTGTCGATACGAAGACCGCGAAGCGCGCAACCCTCGAAGACATTGCCGAGGCGGCGGTCGGCAAGCGCTTCGTCTTGGTCGGCGAAGAGCACGACAATGCCGACGCGCATGCTTGGCAAGCCAAGATTATCGAAGCGCTTCACAAATCCGGCCGGCATGTGATCGTTGGATACGAGATGATCCAACGGCCCGAGCAGTTAGCTCTTGACCTTTGGACCCTCGGCAAGCTTACGGAGCCGCAATTTCTGGAACGAGCCAAGTGGCAAGCCAGCTGGGGATTCGACTTCGCCCTGTATCGACCGATTTTTGAAGTCACCAAGAGATACGGCCTCCGCAACGTCGCCCTTAACGTCCCGCGAGATTGGGTCCGAGCGGTTGGCCGGAGTGGATACGACGCGCTCGATGCCGAGGCGAAGGCGCAGGTGCCGACTCTCGACCTGACCAACGCCAACCACGCGAAAGTCTTCGATGCCCTCATGGGCGGGCATCCGATGGGATCTCCGAATGTTTACGCTGCGCAGGTTTTGTGGGACGAGGTTATGGCTGACTCTGCTGCGAAATACTTGAACAAAACCTATGTTTCAGACAAGACAGTTTTCGTGGTCATCGCAGGGAATGGCCACGTGATGTACGGCCAAGGCATCGGTTGGCGTCTCGAAAAACGCACCGGCGAGAAGGCGCT
>JBDSVQ010000066.1:0-4577 GCA_039927135.1 Fimbriimonadales bacterium
CGCGGGCGACGGTGCCTTATGACCAGGGCAAGAAGATTGTGCTTGACGCGTTCGGGAAGTTCTCATCTGAGGTTGCAGACCGCGCGCAGGAATTCTTCGACGGCAATTGGATCGACGCCGAGCCGCGCAAGGGCAAAGGCGGCGGAGCATTTTGCAGCTACAACACGCCGGACCTGCACCCCTACGTTTTCATGACCTACATGAACCGTATGGACGACGTCATGACGCTGGCGCACGAGCTGGGCCACGGCGTGCACGGCAGCTTTAGCCGGGCGCAGACGCAGTTTAACTTCAACGGCACGCTGCCGCTGGCGGAGCTGGCGAGCATTTTCGGCGAGATGCTGGTATTCGAAGACTTGGTGGCGCGAGCCGACCATCGCGACCGGCTCGCGCTCTATGCCGAGAAGATCGAGGGGATTTTTGCGAGCGTGTTCCGACAGGCTTCCATGTTCCGTTTCGAGCGCGACTGCCATATTGCGCGGCGTTCTGAAGGCGAGTTGACTCCGGAAGAGTTTGGCGAGCTATGGCAGAAGAATTTGGGGCACATGTTCGGGGATTCGATCGAGTTGGGGGATCAGCACTCGCGCTGGTGGAGCTACGTGGGACACTTTATTTTCGCGCCGTTTTACGTTTATGCGTACTCTTTCGGCGAACTTCTCGTACTCTCGTTGTACGAAGCCGCGAAGAAAGAAGGACCGGACTTCGCGTCGAAGTATGTGGACTTGTTGAAACTTGGCGGGGCGAGATCGCCGAAGGAACTCATGGAGACCGTAGGCGTAGACTTGAGTAGCCGAGAATTTTGGCAAGGAGGCTTCGATGTGATCGAGAAAATGGTGACGACCTTCGAAGGTCTCTGGGAGGAGGAAAACAAACAGTGAGATTCGTACTTGGCGCACTGGCGCTAGTCGTCATTGCGGACTGGATCGCACAGGGCGCGAAAGAGTGAGAACGCTATTCACGGTAGTTGTGATCGCGGGCGTAATTGCGTCCGCGACCACGGCTCCGCAGCAAAGGCAACTAACCTTTAAGGACGTTAAACCTATCTTCGATAAGAAGTGCTTGCCGTGCCATGGAGCAGAGTATCCCGGCGGAAACTTTCGGATGAACTCTTACGAAGCAATCATGAAAGGCGGCCAACACGGGAAGGCTGTGATCGCCAAGAACAGCGCCGGTAGTCGCATGATGAAAATGCTGAAGGGCACGATTCAGCCACGCATGCCGATGGATGCGACGCCACTAAGCCAGATGGAACTGGAAAAAATTTCCAAGTGGATCACCCAGGGCGCACGAAAGTAATCTGCCGGCAACACACTTGATAGCCCACAGGGGCCAAAGGAGACTGCATGCTAAAAGAATTTAAAGAGTTCGCCATGAAGGGCAACATGGTGGACCTTGCGGTGGGCATTATTATCGGCGCCGCGTTTGGCACGATGATGACGTCGTTCGTAGGCGACCTTATCACTCCGCTGCTTGGACTGCTCACGGGTGGCGTCGACTTCTCGAATCAGACACTCGTGCTCAAAGAGGGCACAACACCCGGGCCATATCCGACACCTGAAGCCGCCGCTGCCGTTGGGGCGGTAACGCTCAACTGGGGCCGTTTCCTCGATGCGGTTATTGCTTTCATTCTCGTTGCCTTAGCGCTGTTCATGGTGGTCAAGGCGATGAATCGGATGCGCAAGAAGGAAGAAGCCGTCCCTACCACGAAGCCATGCCCGCAATGCAAGATGGACGTTCCGCTCGACGCCGTCAAGTGCGGCCATTGCACGTCGCAGATCGGCTGAAAGAAAAATCGACCGGCGCCGGATGGCGTCGGTCGATTTCTTTTGCCTTACTCGATTACTTGCGTCGTCGAAGGGCGAGGAGACCGGCGAGGCCGACTCCGATTGCAACAAACGTTGCGGGCTCGGGTACGACCTGCAGCGAAAGATTGTCGTAGAACACCGAAGAAGCCCCGTTAGCAAACAAGTCTATGTTTGCGATCGCAGCAACGCCCGTGCCGCCGTACCAAATCCCGGACACGACTTCCGTGCTGTTATAGCGACCGGTGTGGGTGTTGTTGTCAAGGTCGATGGTCACATCAAACGGAAGCCACTGACCGCGCGAAAACGCAACTTGCGTCTCAACTGCACCGGCAGTGCTGCCGCCGTTGTTCCGAATCATGCCGGTGGCAGAGTCGAAATGCATCTGAAGACTCCAGTTGCCACCGTTACCGGTGTAGGTGTTCATCATGATGAAGTACGAGTCACCTGTGTAGGACGTCGGGATATAAACATCGCCGCTGAACATCCAGATGCCGGAAGTGGCTCCGGCAAATTCATGAACCAGGTCCGAAGCGCCGTTAATATCAACCGAGTTGGGTGCGCTCGAAGACTGTGCGTTCGAAACGAGTGCACCAGCACCCGGGTCATTGTTCCAGCCGGCCCAGCCGCCTACGCCGTGAAGTTGCTGCCCGTTGGCATAGCTGTCGAAGTTATCGCTCCATTGAGCGTTTGCAGAAACCGCGACCGTCGCGGCAGCTGCCAAAATTACAAGCTTTTTCATTTCTCTCTCCTTATTTGTTGAGAATCGGGGATATGCACTTGCACATCCAGTTGTCTATCATTGTACCAAAACCTAGGGCGAACCAAACATTTTTGGTCGAATCCGATGGTTTGTCGTTACTTGTTGATACGCCCGAGCGACCGCTATACTCACGTTTTCTCGAAAAGCCGGTGAAATTACCTGTCCGCCAAGGGGCGAGCCCTCCTCAAAACCGATTGGAAACGCCACGGTCGGCCATCCGAGCAAGTTCGCCGGCCCGCCGTCCCCTCCCATCTGACGCCAGGTTTCGCTGAACGGCTGGTCTGCAGGAGGCCCACGGTGATAGAACACGGGCGTGAAGATGCAGTCGCACTTCTCCCAAACCGCCGCGCACTTTGCCGCTGCTTCCGTACGCATCCGCATCGCCCAGAGGTAATCGACGGCCTTCACCTCGAGACCCGCCGCAAACCCGGCCACCTGATTCACGTCGGCAAGCTCAGCAAGCTTCTCCGACCGGATGAACTTCTCGTGCGCCGAAGTCCCTTCTGCATCCACGATCAGCCCAACCGCCAGCCCGTACGGCATCTCGGGATAAGCAACATCAACTACCTCATGCCCTAGGCTCTTAAAGACTTCTATCGCCTCTTGATAAGCCTTTTCGCAAACCGCCGCCCCGTTTTGTTCAAACCGTTCCGTCAACAAACCGATCCGCAGCTTGCCCGGCGAACGCAAGTCCAGATCAGCCGATACACTGCTCGCGTCTTTCGAGTCATGCCCCGAAATCACCCGCAACACATCCACGCAGTCATCCACCGATCGGCAAATCGGCCCAATCTTATCAAGCGTCCAACACAACGCCATAGCCCCGAACCGCGACACGCGCCCATAAGTCGGCCTCAATCCGGTCGCCCCGTTGAACGCGCTCGGGCAAGTTATGCTGCCACTCGTCTCGCTCCCAAGCGTAAACCCGGCGAGTCCGAGCGCGGCAGACGCGCCGGAACCACTGCTGCTGCCTCCCGCCCACCGCGTTGGGTCGTGCGCCTGCAAACACGCTCCATCCGCCGAAGCCCACGGCACATCGTAATTCCCTCCACCTGCCAACTCAATCATCGAAAGCTTCGCAGCAAGCACCGCGCCCGCCCGCGTCAACCGCTCGATCACCGTCGCGTCGAAGTCGAATGTCTGTTCCTTGTGCCCCGGCGATCCCCAACGCGTCGGCGCGCCCTTAGCCGCCAACAAATCCTTTGCGCCGTACGGAACACCCAGAACCGGAGACGTCTCGCCGTTCGCAATCCGTCGATCCGCCGCCCTCGCTTCCGAAAGCGCCCGATCCCGCATGATCTCGGCAACCGCCCGATGCCGCCTGCCAATCGTCTGCAGCCGCGTCAAATAGTGCTCTGTCAGCTCGACCGACGAAAACTCTTTCTTCGTTAGCCCACGGCGTAGCTCAGCACTACTCGCAAAAGAGTCGATCACTTCTTCGGCACCTCAGCCGCGAAAACCGTGCATGGCTCGCTATTCTCAGGAAGCTCGAACCGCAACCGCCCCGCCGCCGCCGTCACATTTCCCCGAAGAGCCGCGCGGTAAAGATCCAGTGCCTGCCCATCCAACTTCGCAGCCGTCGCAGGCACGGCGTCCTGCGCAAAAGACGGCCGAATCAACGTCCCAGCAGCCCCAACACCCAGCAATTTCGCAAAACTTCTACGTGAAATCCTTTCCGACATGTAACTAGGTTCGCGAAAACCCGGCGGCGTCCTGCCTCCCGGTCGGTAAAATCATTGCAGATGGACTTTTCCCCCTCCCAAGAGCACGACCTTATTCGCGAATCCGCCCGAAAATTCGCCCAACAAGAAATCATCCCAACCATCCGCGAGAGAGACGCAGCACAAGAATCCGACCCCGACTTCCTCAAGAAACTCGGCGCAGCATCCTTCACCGGAGTGTCCATCCCGGCAGCCTACGGAGGCACCGACACCGATTACATCAGCCTCGGCATCGTCTGCGAAGAGCTCGAGCGCGGCGACACCAGCGCCCGCGTCGTCATGAGCGTCCAC
>JBDSVQ010000067.1:0-4117 GCA_039927135.1 Fimbriimonadales bacterium
AGTACGCCTTCTCGGCGGTCTCCCTCGCGGGAGGTGAACATCAGCTTTAGGAAATCGAGCTTGTCGTACGTCTTTTGAGCGGTTTCAGACACCATGGATATGCGCTAACCTCGTTGTCGGCTTAGCCTCCGGCGTCTATGCCGCAGGCTCCTTGGGTTATACCCGCCGAGGCTCGGTTAGCTCGGGAGAGCGTTCATTCATTCACCCTCCCTGTTTGTACTCCTCGCACTTTTCTGTAGATTCACCTGGGCGCGCTCTCCTGATGAATCCGGTAGTGGCGCGATCCTTTGGCGTGGTGGCTAAAGCGGATCTTGCCGGCGGCTGCAAGACGTGCGATTGCGTTGCGGATCGAGTTCGGATTGCGGTCGAGGCGGGCGGAGATTTGGGTTGCGGAAACGCCGTAGGGCGCCTTGGAGATTGAGGCAAGGACTTCGTCGTCGAGCGTGAGTCTGCGTGTGAATGCGGGAGCCGTCACCATGCTTTGCTGATACTCGAATGGGCTTTGGCTGAGAAGTTTGCGCTGCCAGCAGCTGTCGTCACCCCGTCCGCTTGCTTTCAGGGTAATCGCGCGGCCCTTGTTCGTTAGAGCCGAGTGAAGGTAGATCGCTAGGTCGGTCGCTTCGGCGAAGTACGCTGCCTCAATCTCGGGCTTTGCCTTCGTGCGAAGGGACTTGACGAGCAGGCCTGTTACACCCGTTTCAAAACAAAGCCGCTTGAACGGGGCGAGGGCTTCTCGGGCATTCCACCCGAAGCCTCTTGAGTGGAACGCATCGAGTTCGTCCACGACGACGAGGTTGGCATGACCCTTGCTGATCCAAACGCGGATTGCTGCCAGGCCCTCGGATGTGTCGATCGCAGGCCGGTCATAGGTTACAAAGAAGGGAAGGTTTTCGAGACGATCGTGAATGGGTCTCAAGCTTCTGCCGTGGTCGTATGGGTCTTGGCTCGAGAGCCAGAGTACGCCGCCACGGGCTACGGGCATGCCTGCGAAGGGATTGCCTTCGGCGACCGCGAGGGCGATGCCCGTGGCTAGGTCTGACTTGCCGGATTCGCGCTTTCCGAGGAGGGCCGCGCAGTAGCCGAGGCGGAGGAAGCCGTTGACGAGATGGGTCGGGCCGTAGTCACGGTGGGTTGGATTATTGAATCGCACACATATACGGCGTTAAGTGGGGCGAATGTCAACCAACGATTTCGAATCTTGTTGGGAGTTGGGGTTTTGGAAGACGGACGGGAACGGCTGAAACGGACGGAGCTTTAGGACTTGCGGCGAATGCGAGACAGGGCGAGTCGGTGGGCGGGAGTTTCAGCACACCTTTTCTGGGCACCCGCGCGGACGGCGCGGTTGGGAATGAGAAGAAAGCTGGAAGGCTGGCATCGGGGACTTGGGGATCAGGCCTTTAGGAAACTGGGAGAAAGTCACACCCCAAGTCCCCGGCACACGAGGGCGCGGATGTGTAAATCAGTCACCGCCTCCGCGCAATCTCCGTTTTTCTTCGTAGCTTGTTTCGACCTGTTTACGAAACTCTTCCGGCAGAGAGTTGTAACCGCGCATTTCCTTCATTTCACCGGCTGATTCGAAATACTCGTTCGTGAGCATGGCCTTTGGCGTTAAAAGAATTTCCATGCGCACCCCTCGTCGCTCACCATACCAATAAGTCCCAGCCATCATTTCTGCGGGCGGCTTACGAAATCCGACGCAAATATCTCCCAACTCTGACGCCGAGTAAGCAGATGGGAATGGGTCCTTGAGGCCGACGCAGCCTGCCGTTATCGGGATGATGCGCACGACGGAGTCGGCGCGAAGGCCGGTCGCCATCGCGTAGATTCCGTCGAGTTCCAGTTCCGATGGTGACTGGCCCGGACGAGCCTGCAATGTGGCCTGCACGCCTCTTGCCCAGCCGAGCAGTTCAGTCCGCACGTCGGACGACAAAGAGGCAATTGGAACTTCTATTTGCGTGGGTGGTATTTCGCCGCGCAATTTTAGAACGTCTCGGATAACCCGCGACGCCGTGGGAACGTTTTGGTATATTTCACTTACGAGAACATAGCCGTTCCGATCTAAGTAGGCGCAAATGTTCCCCGGAAGTGGGTTATAGTTTCTCGGCGCGCCAGCACCCACAGAGATATGACCTTCGATCATGACATAACCAGCCTTCTTGGTTGATTCCAAGAACGGTCTGATGGCCCTTCTGTCAAAGCGTTTGACCTCCGAATCCAATAAGTACGAGGGCCGAAGAAGGATCCAGTCAGCGTTTTCAAGTATTGAAATCGCGCCAAAATCCTCTGCCTTTTGGATGAAAGCGGAAATGTTCTTGATGGATCCGGTTGATCGATCTACCGCCTCTAGTAGTTCATCGTCGAGCACTATGATTAGCGGTTTCGATTTGAACTTCGCGAGTTCGCGGAATAACGGGTCCAAAGCGGACAAGGGCTCGATGTCCATAATCTTGTCGATGGCGGCTGGATGTGGGTCTCTAATAAATGTGTAGTTATAAACCGGGTCTACGAAAGCGCGTTGCACCTCGTTCAGTTCGGCGGTCAAGCTCGTCGATACATCAAGCCGATTGTCATTTGTGTAAGTTGGGCTCCCCACGTATGCCCAATCGGACAATCCGCCGAGCGAATTGTAAATCAGGAGCCTTGCGAATACGGTCTGTGAGTATCGCTCGATCCCGACTAGGACCCGCTCAGTCGCATGGGGCTCCCGTATGCCTTTTAGTCTTTGGCTGATCCACGAGGTTAACGGTCCTTCTCCAACCGCACCCATTATCGTATCGGAAAAGTCAGCCAATTCGCGTCGGTCTCGCTCGTATGTATTCAATAAATCAGCAGAGCCGGGCGGCATTGGCCGTTGGTCGCCGATAGGCTTGCTTGCAAGCTGAAGCGCCTGTCCTAGGCTAAGGGAGGCGAGGTCGTTCGGATCGAGCTTTGTTAGTATCGAGAATATCAGCCAGTCCGCTGCCACGTTAATCTCCTCATTGAACGAGGAGGGTCTTGTATTCCGGAAGCGTTCTTGGTGCTTGAGTAGAGTCTGCAGTGCGGCATTCGCGCGGCTCTCCGCGGTCTGGTGCTCCGATAGCTTCTTTCGCAGCGTATCCTGGTATTCCTTGAGCACTTTGGTCGTTGCTGCAACTTCGGCTGCCACTAACTGGTTTGCTTGTGACTGCGTCCTTTCGAGCTTGAAACCGGTCTCCGTTGTGCGCCACGACGCGGACAGCGCTTCCGCTAACTTCGTTTTTATTTCTTCAGATGGCTGATCCGGCGCATGCACGAAAACAATGTGCTCCCCCATTTCTTTGGAAGCGACGTGTTTGACGCTCTCAGTATCGAAGGATTTGATAAACTCCGCAACGGAGATCGCCCGATCCTGAACCGGTGCGATGACGAATACGGCAATTAGCAAAAGCATTTTATTCCTCTATTTAGGAAATCCTGGCGATTGCTTCATCAAATAGATTTGCCCTTGGTGATACGCGGGGTGAAATGCGAGGCGCGCGAGGGCGCCGGTGCCATCGATCATGGGGCCGAGGACGCTCTTGATCACGACCGCGCGGATCTCGTCTCTCGGGTCAGAAATAATCGGCTCCGCCATGGCACGTCCAAAAGCCAATGCGTCGGCAACTAGCGAAGGCGCGATCTCCGAAGCCGAGAAGGGAACCGGCTCATCGTTCACAACGCCATCGGTCGCTGCCTTTTTTAGCCGCTCTGCATAAGCGTCCAAAGGCAAGCCGAGCAGCTGCGAGATGAAGTTCACCTCTGCGCCTGCGACGTGCATGGCCGCCTCGCCGATGGTCATCGCGTCGGGCTGCATGCGCCAGTTCAGCTGCTCCTGCGTGAGCCCCTTGACCTCGTCCTCGAACCGGGTTCGGGATATCTGATACGCTGCGAGAAAATCGCTCATATACGCAAGGTACCCCGCTTACAAATCCAATATCCGGGACGCCGACTCCATGTCCTTGTCGCCGCGGCCGCTCAGGTTGACCAGGGCCACCTCGCCGCGGGAGGAGGAGGAGCGGAGGGCTGCGAAGGCGTGCGCGGACTCGAAGGCGGGGATGATGCCTTCCAGGCGGGACAGCCAGACCAGCGCGTCCATCGCGTCAGCATCGGTAACCGCAAC
>JBDSVQ010000068.1:0-2880 GCA_039927135.1 Fimbriimonadales bacterium
CCCAATTCTCCAGCGTCACCTCAATCGTCCTCGGGCGAGCAGTTAAATCAATGCGCGTCGTCGGCGACCCTGCGTAAGTCATTTGCACCGGAAAAACGTGTGTGCCCGCCTTTGCATTCGTCAAATCAACCGTGGCTACGATGGCATCCCTTTCGATCACCTCACCACCGGCGAGAAGCGCCTGCGCGTCCACGTGGATCGAAGTCCGTCGCTGCGTCGCAACCAAACTCCCCTTTGGAGGCAGATAACTAACCGGAATATTCTCAAACTGCCGCGACGTAACCGGCTGCTCGATGCGCAAAACAATCTGCCACAAAAGCAACGAAATGATAATCGCAGCAAGTTTTTCAGGAAGGTTAGCCGACAGAAGCCTTTTCATCATCACGTTCCTTTTTCCCACCAAATCCTAAGCGCGCCTTACCTGTCCTTTCCGGTCGCAATTGCTGCCCCAACAAATCCCGAAGTTGCGCGGTCGTAACGTCTTCACGAATCCGCCCATCCATCGCTACTGAAATGCTCCCGCGCTCTTCACTCACAACTACCGAAATCGCATCCGTACTCTCCGTCGCACCAACCGCAGCCCGATGCCTCATGTGCATGTGCGGCCTTAACGAGCTATCCGTCAGCGGCAATTGACAAGCCGCGGCAACAATCGAGTTTCCGCGGATCATCACTGCGCCGTCATGCAACGGGTTCGTGCCATAAAACAGCGATTCTAAAAGAGTCGCGCTCACGTCAGCGTGCAACGGCACCCCACTCGCCTCGATCTCCGGCATTGTCTTGCTTCGTTCGATCACGATCAGCGCGCCGGTTTGCGTCGTTGCGAGGTCGCTCACAGCGCCCACGATCTCATCGATCACGCGAATCGATACGTCCTCCTCTCCCCCGCCGAGGCGATCGGGCCAAAAACCCAACTTCCCAAATCCTTCAATAGCAGACCGCAGCTCCGGCAATAACAGGATCACAAGCGCAACAGGCCCAAGCACTAGGCCCTTCTCCAGAAGGAAGTGAATCGTGCGCAGCTCAAGCACATCAGTTACGAACCAAAGCACCAAATAGATGACGACCCCACCGATGATTCGCCAGGCCCTAGAACCCCGAACCATCAGCAGCAAACGGTAAATGAGGTAGGACACCAACGCCACGTCGACGATGTGCCATAGCGCCGGCGTGCCGAGGTGGGTGATTTGGTACCAAAACTGCTCCACTAAGTCGACGTAAGTCCCTGTTAGCGAAAGTCTAGCACCCTCGAATATAATCAGGTCTGACATGGGGGCCAGTCGCCGTTATGAAAACATCACCGATCAAGCCCGCCATGAAGCCGAACCCACTGCCGCGACTCGTTATCGTGGGCAGGCCCAACGTCGGCAAATCCACCCTTTTTAACCGCCTCGTCGGCAAGCGAGTCGCTGTAGTTCAGCACAAGCCGGGCATCACTCGTGACCGCATCTACCGCGAAGCCGAGTGGAACGGCAAGCGCTTCGAGCTCATCGACACAGGCGGAATCCTCTTTCAAGACGAGGATCCGCTCGTGGAGCAAATACGCCTCCAAGCCAACATCGCCCTCGAGGAGGCCGACGTTGTCATCTTCCTCGCCGACGCCGTGGACGGCGTAACTCCGGCTGACTACGAACTTGCCGACGCTCTCCGCCCACTCAAGAAGCCCATCATGGTCGCAATCAACAAGGCGGACAACATGGACCGCGACACCTGGGCATCGGACTTCTACGGCCTAGCCATTGGCGACGTGTATCCGATCAGCGCCCTTCACGGCAGAGGCGTGGCTGACGTTCTCGACGCTGCCGTCGAGCTGATGCCGGAGGTCGCGGCTGAAGATGAAGTCGTCGACAGCACCCGTATAGCGATCGTCGGCAGGCCCAACGTCGGCAAATCCTCTCTCCTGAACGCTTTCGTCGGCGAGGAGCGGACGATCGTCAGCGATATCCCCGGCACCACACGAGACGCTATCGACACTGAGATCGACTTCAACGACGAACGTATCACGCTCGTCGACACAGCCGGCCTCCGACGTCGCGGCAAGATCCAAGGCACTGTCGAGTACTACATGGCGCTGCGAGCGACACGCGCCATCGAGCGAGCACAGTGCGCGCTCGTCGTGGTAGACGGACACGAAGGACTCACCGACGGCGATAAGCGAATCGCGCAATCGGCGCGCGATGCCGGCAAGGCTTGCGTCTTCGCGATCAATAAGTGGGACCTCGTCGAGCCGCCGGATGGACGGCCCACAAAGCGCTCTGCCGCCAAGAAGGTTTTCACCCAAGGCCTCCGAGACGAGTTCCCGTCTCTCGCCTTCGCGCCGCTATGCTTCACAAGCGCCTCGTCGTCGACTGGCCTCGAAGCCGCCCTCGAAACCTGCATGGATGCGGTAGAAAACTACAACTTCCGTATCTCAACCGGCTCCCTCAACCGCATCGTGAGAGACGCCGTCTTCGAGAAGCCGTACTCCACGAAGGGCAGACCCCTGCGCATCTATTACGCCACCCAAACCAGCACCGCGCCGCCGCGCTTCCTGCTGTTCTGCAACGATCCGACGCGCGTCCACTTCAGCTACCAGCGGTACCTTGAGAACCGGCTTCGCAAGGAATTCCCGATGGAAGGCACCCCGATCTTCATCGACTTCCGCTCCAGCCACCCGACCGACGAATCGAAGCCAAAGCGCAGAAAGAGCAGGTAACCCGGCTAGCTTCGGCGCGGCATTTCATTCATACATTCTTCTTTGCCACTGATCTCATCACGGCTCACGAATTGTTCGTACATTTTTGGGCTGCGTTTCGACCCGTTTCGTCCTTTTGTTTTTTTCTCTCTATTGTGTTAAGAAATCGTGATTTGAACGGCGAGATACCAGGTTTTTTGCGAGTT
>JBDSVQ010000069.1:0-4947 GCA_039927135.1 Fimbriimonadales bacterium
GCCCGCATCCCCGAGGCGATGGAGGTCGTGCAGGTAGTCGCGACCCTAAAAGGCGAAACCGACCGGCGCATCATCATAGGCGGGCATTTGGATTCGCTCAATTTGCAAGTCGACGCAAAAACCGGCAGGGCGCCGGGCGCAAACGACGACGCCAGCGGCGTGGTCGTGGCATTAGAAGTCGCCCGCGCAATGGCGAAGCAAAAGTGGATGCATACACTGGTCTTCTGCGGATGGACCGGCGAAGAACAAGGTTTATTAGGCTCCCGCGCTATGGCGGAGAAAGCAAAAGCCGAGGGATGGAAAATCGACGCGGTTTTATCGAACGACACCGTCGGCTCTCCAGAAAACAAAGCCGGCCAGCGCAACGATAAACAAGTTCGCGTTTTTAGCGAGGAGATAGAAGAGCACGAAAGCCGCGAATTAGCGCGGTTTATTGCGTGGATAACGCGAGATAAGCCATTCGGCGTTAAGTTGGTGTTTCGCAAAGACCGATTCGGGCGCGGAGGCGACCATACTCCGTTTAATCAAAACGGCTTCAACGCGGTGCGGCTCGTGGAAGTGCACGAAGAATACACGCGCCAGCACACACCGGACGACCTTCCGGAATTCGTGGACGCGAGTTACGTCGCTAATGTCGCTCGAGTCAACTTGGCTGTCATGGCGTCACTCGGAAACGCCGCCGACCCACCAACAAACGTCCGCATCGACCGCCGCCAAGGCCATGACACTACGGTGACATGGCGCTCGACGCAGGGCGTTTCGTACACGGTTTACTGGAGAGACACCGCCAGCCCCGTGTGGCAGGGCTCAAAAGACGTCGGCGCCGTAGGCCGAGCGACGATCGAAAAGATCAACAAAGACGACCACATCTTCGCCGTCGCCGCAGCGGGCGGCATCCCAGTCGTAGCGCAGTAACCTCGCCTAACGCGATTCCGGAATCGTCAGGATGACGAAACTGCGCCCGTCTGAACACGCCAAAGCGCGGCATAGAGCCCGCCTTGCGCCACTAGCTCGTCGTGCGTCCCGGCCTCCACAACGCGGCCCCGCTCCAAAACCCAGATGCACTTTGCGTTGCGCACCGTGGAAAGCCGATGCGCAATCACAACCGACGTACGATTCTTCGTAACGTGCGCCAACGAACGCTGAATCGCCGCCTCCGTCTCGTTGTCAACCGCCGAAGTCGCCTCATCTAAAACCAAAATCTTCGGATCGCGCACAATTGCGCGCGCCAGTGAAAGTCGCTGCCTCTGTCCACCGGAAAGCTTTTGACCGCGCTCTCCAATAACCGTATCGTAACCAGCGGGCAACTCGGAAATAAACTCATGCGCTTCCGCAAGCCGCGCAGCCTCTTCGATTTGCTGCGGCGTCGCGCCGGGATTCCCGTACGCAATATTTTCGCGTACCGTCCCGTGAAAAAGAAATACGTCTTGGCTCACATAACCCATTAACTTACGAAGCGCCGAGTACCGCAACTCCCGAATATCGTGCCCGCCGATACGCACCGCGCCAGAATTCGGGTCATAAAATCGCAACAACAATTTGATGACGGTCGACTTCCCCGCTCCCGTCGAGCCCACAATTGCATGAGTCTCTCCGGCAGGAATCTTAATCGCAAACTCCGAAAGCGTCGGCACGTTTCCGCTATATGAGAAATCGACATTATCGAACTCGATAGTCGTATCCTCTATTTCCGGCACGGCATCACCCTCCACCATTTCCGGCTTCGTGTCCAGCAACCCAAATATCCGCCGCGTCGATGCCATCGCGCGCTGATACTGGTCCAGCGTCTCACCCAACGACGTCAGCGGCCAAAGCAGCCTTTGCGTCATGAACACCAAAACGCTATAAACGCCCACCTCCATGCGCTCGTTCAAAACCAACCAACCGCCTACAACCAGCGTGCAGGTAAATCCAGCCAAAATTGCCATTCGAATCAACGGCACAAACGCCGCCGAGTACCGAATCGCATCACGATTTGCCTGCCGATAATCCTCGGAAACCGATGCCAACCGATCAGCCTCTCGGTCTTCGGCGTGAAACGCCTTAATCGTCGAAATCCCCCCGATATTCGTGGTTAGCGTCGCGCTCAACTCCGCAACCTGCTCACGAACCACAGCATAACGAGGTTGCAACCTGCGCTGATAAATAATGGACCCGATCACAATAATCGGTATCGGCAAGAATGCCAATGCCGTCACCAACAGCGAACTTGCCGCGAACACCGCCCCGACCAAAATGATATTCCAAAACAGCGTAATCATCAGGCTCGCGCCGACATCCAAGAACCGCTCTAACTGATTGATGTCGTCGTTAAGAATACTAAGCAGTCCACCACCGCGCTGCTCATCAAACCAACCAATCTCTAACTTCTGCACATGTGAGTACAGATCGGTGCGTATCTCATGCTCCAAAGTCTGTGATAAGTTGCGCCAGGCAACGGTCGACAAATAACCGAATGTCGATTCCAAAATCCAAACAACGACATTTACACCTGCAAGAACCAGCAGCTGTTCCCAACGACTTTCGATACCGAAAATCGTCGCCATAAACGACTCCTGCCCTCGGACGATAACGTCGATGACAACCCCGATGAGAACCTCGGGAACGACGTCCATGACCTTACCAAGCGTCGTGTAAACGGTTGCGAGAATAACCTTCGGCCGGTGCGCCCGCGCATACGACCAAAGGCGTTTTAAGCCGGTGTTCTCCAATTAAACGGTCGCCGCTTGAACACCTTCAGGCATCATCCAAGCTGCGGCTTCGCCCTGAACCATGCTGGTCCCGTTGGCGACGTAATACTCAAACTCTTCGGGAAAAACTTTGATAGCGCCAACAACGGGCCACGCCGCAGCATCGCCCAACCCGCAAAACGACCGCCCATCAATTTGGCTGCAAACATCCAGCATCGTCTGCACGTCATCGGGCCGCCCGCCACCTTTTCTAATGCGATCCAATATCTGGAAAAGCCAAGAAGTCCCCTCTCGGCACGGCGTGCATTTACCGCAAGACTCCTTCATATAAAACTGAGCAGTCCGCCAAATAAACGTGACAATGCAAGTGTGCTCGTTTAAAAACATGCATCCACCGGAGCCCACCATACTGCCGACTTCCGCCATTTCTTCGTACCCAATAACGGCCCTCATGGTGTCTTCCGCATTCAACATCGGAACAGATGAGCCGCCGGGAATGCACGCCTTCAATGCGCCACCCTTCATTCCGCCGGCGAGTTCCAATAATTCCGAAAGCGTCGTTCCAAACTCAATCTCATAATTCCCGGGCCGATGAACATGGCCCGAAACTGAAAAGAGTTTTGTGCCGCGCGAATTCTTCGTGGAAGCCCCCAAAGTCGCGTACCATTCACCACCATTGTTGATAATAAACGGCGCGCAGGCGTACGTCTCCACGTTATTGATAACCGTCGGCGACTCCCAAAGCCCCTCCACCGTCGGCAGCGGCGCGTGCGGAAACTTCAGCCGTGGCATCCCGCGCTCGCCCATCAGGCTGCTCATCAGCGCGCTCTCCTCGCCGCATTCATACGACCCCGCCCCGAGGTGCACATACATATCAAAATCCCAGCCGGTGCCCTGGATGTTCTGCCCCAAATATCCCGCGGCATACGCCTCGTCAATCGCCGACTTCACCGCCCGCGCGCAGTCCACGAACTCGCCGCGAATATAAACGTAGCCGGCATCTCCCTGGGTCGCCCAACCCGCAATGATCATCCCCTCGATCATCAGGTGCGGCGTATTCTCCATCAACTCTTTGTCTTTGAAAGTTCCAGGTTCGCCCTCGTCAGCGTTACACAAAACGTAGTGCCTCTTGACTTTGTCCTTCGCGATACCGTTCCACTTGATCCATGTCGGGAAGCCCGCGCCGCCGCGCCCTCGCAGTCCACTTGCCCTGATCTCATCGATCACCGCCTGCCTCTCCATCCCCAGCGCTTTCTTCAGCGCCTCGTAGCCGCCCTTCGCGGCATAGCCGTCCAGGGTGCGGTAAGCAGGGTCGTTCGTGTGTTCGAGCAGCAGCAGGCGTTCGGCCATGGTCGAAACGATTCTACTCGCTTGTCGCTGCCTTGCGAAACTCTTGCAACTCGGATTTTCGCTCATCACCCAACGCCTTCAACTCATCTAACCAACCCTCCCGATAAGGCTCCAACGCGTCCACAATCGTCTTCAAAACAACGCAGTCCCGATACCACTTCCGATCCGCCGGCACAACATGCCACGGCGCGTGCGCAGCAGAGCACTTATCCAAAACATCCTGATACGCCGCCGTGTAGTCGTCCCAATAATCGCGCTCCTTCCAATCGCCAACCGATAACTTCCACGATTTCTCAACCTCCTGCTCCCTCGCAAGCAACCGCTCCTCTTGCTCTTCCTTCGAAATCCAAAGCATAAATTTCAAAATAATCGTCTTGTTATCCGCAACCACTTTCTCAAATTCGTTAATCCGCTCGTAGCGCGTGCTCCAAACTTCTTTCGGCGCTAAATCATGCACGCGCACAACAAGCACATCCTCATAGTGCGACCGATTAAATACAGCCATCTCTCCCTTACCCGGGGTCCGTTTATGAATGCGCCACAAAAAGTCATGCGCAAGCTCCTCCTCCGTAGGCACTTTAAACGGCCAAACATGGCAACTTTGCGCATTCACATACCGCAGCAACGTCCGAATAGCGCCATCTTTTCCAGCCGTATCTCGACCCTGAAAAACCACCAACAACGAATGTGTGCCGGCGTAATAGAGCAGGTCTTCCAAATCATCCAGGCGACGACCTAACGATTCGACAAGCGCCTCGCCCTCGTCCTTCGTCATGCCGCCGTCTTGGCGCGTCTGAAAAGTCGCTAAATCGATCTTCACGAATCGATGCTACCGAATCCGTTCGTTTACGAACAGCTGGTCAATAGATTCCCGAGCCACAGCCACAAAAGCGCTGCGCCCCTCCAC
>JBDSVQ010000070.1:0-5516 GCA_039927135.1 Fimbriimonadales bacterium
ACATCAAAACTTTGAGAACCCGGGTGAGTGGTCTGCTTCCGAACGTTGCGATAATCCAATATCCAAAAGCCGCCCCGCAGACTAAAATCCAAAATCGAGAAGGCTGGAGCCGAAGAGACTTTATCAAATCCGCCGCGCTCGCCGGAACTGGCGCGCTGTTTGGATCGCCCTCCGATGCATTCGCCGCCGAGCCGCCGCTAGAGACGACCCGCATCAGGATTCCCCAGATTCCCAGCACCTGTCGAAGCCCGGAGTGGATAGCCGAGGAGCTGCTGCGCGCCGAGGGCTTCACCGATGTCCAATACATTCCAGTCCCAGGAACCCAAGGAGTTGAGCGAACGCTCGCCTCCGGTGAGACCGACATTGGTGGACACTTCGCGGCGCCGGTTATTCTTCGGCTTGAAGCTGGAGACCCCGTCGTCATCGTCGGCGGCGAACATATCGGCTGCTTCGAGCTATTGGGTAGCGAGCGCATCCGAACCATCCGCGACCTCAAAGGACGGTCAGTAGCTATTCCCGAATTGGACCCCAGTCCTTACGCGTTCCTCGCGAGCATGGTGTCCTACGTCGGTCTTAATCCGAACAAAGACATCAACTGGGTCAAACATCGCGCCGGCGAGGCGATGCAACTTCTCGCCGAGGGCAAGATCGACGCCTATCTCGGCTTCCCCACCGAGCCGCAGGAGTTTCGCGCGAAAAAGATCGGCCGGGTGGTGGTCAACAGCGCCGTGGACCGACCCTGGTCTCAGTATTTCTGCTGCATGCTGGTGGGCAACCGGGAGTTTGTCCAAAAGCATCCGGTTGCGACCAAGCGCGCCGTGCGCGCCATCCTGAAATCGGCCGAGATCTGCGCCGTCGCGCCGGAGAAGGTTGCCAAGTCCATCGTCGCCAAGGGACGGGCCAAAAACTATGACTACGCCCTTGAAGCGATCAAAAGTCTCCCCTACGGACGATGGCGTGAGTACGATGCCGAAGACACCGTCAGGTTCTGGTCGCTCCGACTGCACGAAGCCGGCATGATCAAGTCGAGCCCGCAGAAGATTCTTGCCCAAGGAACGGATTGGCGGTTTCTGCGAGAGCTGAAGAAAGAACTGAAAACGTAGATTCGTGAGCGTGCTCGTGGCTCGTGCTCGTGACGGACACGAATCACGAATACGCTAAAGGAGATCGCCATGAGTAATCGACACCATGCTCACTGGAGTCGGCGAGAATTTTTGACCACAGCAGCCCTTGCTGGAACCGGCGCGCTGTTGGGATTTCCATCTGAGCCGTCCACTGCCGAGCCGCCACCGGAGACGAATCGAATCCGGCTGGTCCAAGCCGGCGGCATGTGTCAGGCGCCGAAGTACGTCGCTGAAGATATACTGCGCGCCGAGGGATTCACCGATGTGCAGTACATCAAGAAAGACACGAATCTCGGCAATACCACCGCAGTGGCCGGCGCCGAGGCCGACATCAGCCTCCAATTCTCCGGGCCTGTCCTTACCTATATAGACGGCGGGGCTCCCATCGTCATGCTCGCTGGTGTCCACGTCGGCTGTTTCGAGCTGTTCGCAACCAAGCAGGTCCGCGCGGTCCGCGATCTGAAGGGTAAAACCGTTGCGGTGCCGGGGATGGGAGGGCCGCAGCATGTCTTCATCTCCAGCATGGTCGCGTATGTTGGGCTGGACCCTAAAATAGACATCAACTGGGTGACCTATCCCTTCGTCGAGGCGGCAGAGCTTCTTGCCCAAGGAAAGATCGACGCCTTCCTGGGATTTCCGCCGGAACCGCAGGAGCTGCGCGCCAAAAAGATCGGCCATGTGGTGGTCAACAGCATGATGGATCGCCCCTGGTCGCAGTATTTCTGCTGCATGGTGATCGGCAATCGGGTGTTCGTTCGGAAAAATCCAATGGCTACTAAACGAACCCTGCGCGCGATCATGAAAGCAACTGACTACTGTGCGCGCGAACCTGAGAAAGCTGCAAGATTCCTCGTGGACAAGGGCTACACGAAGAACTACGACTTCGCCCTGCAGACGATGAAGGAGATGCACTATGCGCAGTGGCGCGACTTCGACCCCGAAGACACGATCCGCTTCTACTCGCTCCGCCTGCACGAAGTCGGCATGATCAAGACCAGTCCGAACAAACTCATCGCGCAGGCCGGAGACTGGCGGTTTCTCAGAGAAATAAAGAAGGAATTGAAAGCGTAGATGCGTGCTCGTGGCTCGTGCTCGTCACGGACTGGAATCACGAACACGCTGAAGGAGATTAAATTGAGTAAACGACACAACGATCAGTGGAGCCGACGAGATTTCTTAACCACAGCCGCCCTCGCCGGAACCGGAGCTATTTTGGGGATGCGATCCGAGTCACTCGCCGCCGAGCCGCCGCCGGAGACGACGAAAATCAGACTAATTCCTATCCGCGGCACCATTTGCTACGCGCCCCTCTACATGGCCCAAGAGTTACTTCGACAGGAAGAAGGGTTTACCGACGTAGAATACGTCATGACAGGAGGAGCAATCGAGGCCGAGAAGCTTTTGGCGGCGGGAAAGGGTGATCTTCATGTGGCATTCACGGGAAGGGCGCTCATCCGCGTGGACGCGGGAGACCCTATCGCTATTTTGTCAGGTCTTCACCCCGGCTGTTTTGAGCTGTTTGGAACCAATCAAATTCGCGCGCTGCGTGACTTGAAGGGAAAGAGCGTGGCGGTTACCGATCTTGGATCCGGTCGCCACGTTTTCCTCTCAAGCATGCTGGCGTACGTCGGCCTGGACCCGCGTAAGGACGTGAACTTCGTCACGCATCCGGCAGCCGAGGCGATGCGGCTCCTCGCAGAGGGCAAGATCGACGCTTTCATGGCCTTTCCCCCTGATCCGCAGGAACTCCGAGCCAAGAAAATCGGCCACGTCGTAGTCAACATGATGATGGACCGGCCCTGGTCGCAATATTTCTGCTGTGTGGTAACGGGCAACAGGGACTTCGTCAGGAAAAACCCGGTGGCCACCAAGCGGGCGCTGCGCGCGATCCTCAAAGCGAATAAAATCTGCGGCATTGAGCCTGAGCGTGTCGCCCGCTTTCTCGTAGATAAGGGTTACACGCCTCGTTACGATTACGCCGTGCAAACCCTGAAGGAAATCCCTTATGCCAAGTGGATCGAGTACGACCCGGAAGACACGGTGCGTTTTTATTCACTGCGTCTCAACGAGGTTGGGATGATCAAGTCGAGTCCACAGAAAATCATCTCGCAGGGTACCGACTGGCGGTTTATTAGAGAGCTGAAAAAAGAATTGAAGGCATGAGCGAAAAGCGTTGAGAAGTGAATAGTAAGGAGTCAGGAGTCAGGAGACAGGTGGAACAGCAGCTGATGATGGCACAGATTCGAGTCCGGGATCTCGACCAAGAGGCAATACTCACACAGGCTGTGCGAGAAATTGTCTGCAGGCTGTTGCCAAGAGTTCTTCAACAGCCTGTTGAAGTTATCGAGCACCCATGAAAGCCAAACTCCCATTGAACCGCGACTACGTTGAGTTTGTCACCGAGCTGAAGCAGCGGATCGTCTCCGCGCGCCTGCATGCTGCGCGGGCGGTAAACCGCGACTTGATTCTGCTCTATTGGGACATCGGGCGGGGGATAGTGGAACGGCAGGAAAAGTTGGGGTGGGGCAAGAGCATTGTCGAGCATCTCGCCCGCGATCTGCAGGCGGAGTTTGCCGGCATGGAAGGGTTCTCCGCAAGGAATCTGTGGTATATGCGGAATCTCTACGCGGAGAACACTGCCCCGAAAATTCTGCAACAGTTTGTTGCAGAATTAACCACGCCGGGAACGCCTCCGCCGTCCGAGCTTGAGGTCCGGGCAAAACTGCAACAGCTTGTTGCAGAAATTCCATGGGGACACCACGTCCTAATTCTGAACAAGATTCACGAGCCAGGCGTACGACTTTACTATTTGCGCGCTGCGGCGAAACTCGGTTGGAGCCGTAACCTGCTGCTTAACCAGATCAAGGCCAAGGCCTACGAGCGCTCGCTCAAGGCTGGCAAGGCGCACAATTTTGCCGTCGCGCTGCCAGCGCATTTCGCCGAGCAGGCGGAGGAGACGCTGAAAAGTTCTTATAACCTTGAGTTCCTCGGCATTGCCAGCGAGGTGCGCGAGCGGAAGTTGGAAGCCCGTCTGATTGAGCGGTTGCGGGAATTCATTCTCGAATTGGGTTATGGTTTCTGCTTCATAGGCCAGCAGTACCGACTGACACTAGGACGTAAAGAGTATTTCATCGATCTGCTCTTCTACCATCGTTTTCTCAAATCACTCGTGGCCATCGAGCTCAAGGTGGGTCCGTTCGAACCGGCACACGGGGGCCAGATGGATTTCTACCTCAACGTGCTCAATGAAAGGGAACGGAGCCCGGGCGACAACCCGTCCATCGGCATTATTCTCTGCGCGGAGAAAGACAACCTGGAGGTCGAGTTCGCGCTGAAGACGAAGACCAACCCCATTGGCGTGGCGGAATATCATCTGACTGAGAAACTACCAAAGGAGCTAAAAGGCAAGTTGCCGAATGAGCGGCAATTGCTGGCGGCGGTGAAAGAGGCTATCGAAGCTTAGCGATGCTCGCTCTCGGACCAAATATGATTGCGCGGTGCCCACGCAACCTTGCAATTCTTACGATGATGGCTCTTTGGTGGCTTACACTGGTAGTGAGTCCCGCTATTGGAGAAATCCTCCCGAAGATCAAGCCGGCGCCGGAGTTTACGCTGACGAAGCAAGACGGCAAACGCCTCGCGCTCAAAGAACTACGCGGTAAGGTGCTCGCCATCACGTTTATCTTTGCAAGCTGCGTCGACACCTGTCCGCTGCTCACGGCGAAGATGGCCGGCATTCAGAATCGCCTCGGCTCTGACTTCGGCAAGAAAGTTTATTTCGTCTCGATTACCGTGGACCCAGAGCGCGACACGCCGGAGATGCTCAAACGCTACGCCGAAGCGCACAAGGCCGATCCCGCAGGCTGGGCGTTTCTCACCGGCACATCTGCCGAGATCCGCGAGGTCGCCAAGCGCTACGGCATCTATTACAAGAAGACGCCGCGCGGCGACGTCGATCATACGTTTCTGACTTCGCTTGTGGATCAGAGCGGCATACTCCGCGTGCAGTATATGGGCGTCAAATTCGATCCGGACGAGATGTTGCGGGATCTTCAGAGCCTCGTGAAGGAGAACAAAGCGCGATGAATAGGAGAAATCCTTCTCGCGTAAAGGCTGCAAAGGACACCAAGGTTCGGAGCAATAAGCAAGAATCCTTCATTGCGTGCTTTGCGTGCTTGGCGCGAGAAAAATAGGGCTTAGTTAAACGTCGTATGGTTAGAAATTCGCTCCTCCAGATATTGCCGCGCATCGTCGCGCGCGTGCCAGCTAAGGTCCACGCCAAGTTACTTATCGCGTTCCTCACTATTACAGTGCTGCTAATCGCCCTCGGCGCTGTCGGTCTCCAGGCGCTGAACGATACCAACCGGCGCGCCAAAGATCTGGTCGAGCTGC
>JBDSVQ010000071.1:0-5750 GCA_039927135.1 Fimbriimonadales bacterium
CGACCAGCGGCCCGACCCTCGAGCACGCAAACGAAATCATCTCTAAGGCGCAAGAAATGTTCATCAGCGGCGAGGTCGACGCGGTGTACCTTGTGTACAGCAAGTTCTTTTCCGCTATCCGGCAGACGCCGCAGGTGGTGCAATTACTGCCCATCGAGCCGCCCGTTCTGGAGAACATCGACGATGGATACAGCAAGAACTACAAGTTCGAGCCGGATTCAGCCGAGCTTCTGGGAGCGTTGCTTCCCAAGTACGCTTTGACGATCATATTTCAGGCGCTGCTCGAACCCACCGCCAGCGAGCATGGCGCGCGCATGACCGCGATGACATCCGCCACCGACAACGCCGGCGAAATGATTCAGGACCTCACCTTGCAGGCAAACCGCATGCGCCAAGCCTCGATCACGAAGGAAATCCTCGAAATCGTCGGCGGCGCTGAAGCGCTCAAAGGCTAAAACGACGGGCTTAAACAATTGGGCTGCATCCGAAAGGCTGCAGCCCAATTCACTACTGTCGCGAACAATTATTGCCGGTGGAAGATCTCGATGCCGCCTTCGATGACTCGGCCCTCGGCGCTGTGTACCACCGCGCCCGCCATATCCCGAGCGACCATCCTGAACATGTCATGCCGATTCACGCCGCCGTCAAGCGCGGTTACGAACACCCTTACCGGAGTGCTGTTGTTGTACCAACCGCGCCCGGAAAAGTGCACCGCGTGGTGCTCAAACGTGACCCGCTCAATGTGGGGAACCACGATATCCACCGGAATGAACATGCCGTGATCCCAGAACCGGAAGCGATTAGGGTGAGCACTATTGTAAGGCACCGTTACGCTGAACTCGAAGTTGGCGCCCGCATGGGAGCCGCCTTCAACGACGCCGCGACCCCTCGCAACATGGACCACCGCCCAAGCGGACACTGCCATTGTCGCCACCACGATCGAAGCAAATAATAGTTTTCTCATTGTTGTAGCCTCCTACTTTCAACCAACTATACGCACCAAAGGCGACTAAGTTCTGTTTTCGGTTTGCATCGGAATGTCGAATGCTTCATCCCCGCCAACTTGGGCACCCATCGCACGGAGGCGGCGAATTCGGTCGTGGGTCGCTGGATGTGTCGAGAACAAGCCGACCTTTTCGTGCTCAAGGTTGTGAGCGCGGAGCGGGTCTACGATGTACATCGGCGCGGTTCCCGCATTCGCAGTGTCCACAAGCGTATCGTCTGCGACCGCGATCTTCTGCAGCGCGTTGGCCAAACCCTCCGGATAACGGGTGAACTGGACGGCAGACGCGTCTGCCAAGTACTCCCGATTGCGGCTTACCGCCATACGCAACAGCATCGCAAAAACCGGCGCCAGCAAGATGAACACGATCGCGATGACCATGACAACACCGTTGCCTTCCTTCCGCCTCCCCGTATGCAAACGGCCCCGTATAAACAGATCGCGCATCAGAATAATAATCCCGACGGTAAGCGCAAGCGTGGTCATTAAACGGATATCGTAATTTCGAATATGCGCCATTTCGTGCGCGACGACGCCTTGTAACTCGTTCCGGTCTAGTTGGTCAAGCAAGCCGGTCGTAACGCAGATAACCCCGTTCTCGGGCTTCGTTCCGGTTGCGAAGGCGTTTGGTGAAGCCTCATCGATAATGTACAGTTTCGGCAACGGAACGCCCGCAGCGATCGACATTTCGTGCGCGACGTTGACATAAACCTGATTCTCCTCATGCGTCGCCTCGCGCGCCCCGGCGATCGATAAGATCGCACCGCCACCAGCGGTCGAAGCATAAATCGCAGCCACGACACCGATTACAAAAGCAATCGCTCCGGTGAACGGCCAAATCATCGGGTCCCACAGATAGCCACCAGCCATGCCAACGCCGGTTAGCAACAGCGCCATCAGGACGCAATAAAAGAGGCTCAGCCGCTTATTGGCGGCAATCTCGTTCCAGAAGGTCGGTCGCATTTTGCTAAGAACCCCCTCCTAGCCTCCCCCGAAACGACGGAGGAGGAATCGGCGGCGACGCTGCTATCGCGTCGAAAAGTCGACCTTTACGGCTTCGCGCTGCACCGGATCGGCGAGTTCGAACAGTTCCTTCTTCTTGAAGTTGAACATGCCGGCGAAGATGCTCGACGGGAACTGCTCAGTCTTAACGTTGTAGTTCATGACCGAGTCGTTATAAAACTGCCGTGAGTAGGCGATCTTGTTTTCAGTAGTTGACAACTCTTCCTGCAATTGCTGCATGTTGGTGTTCGACTTCAGGTCGGGATAAGCCTCGGCGAGCGCAAAGATGCCACCAAGAGCCTGCGTCAATTGACCTTCCGCAGCGCCCTTCGCAGCTGGGCCCGTAGCGGACATAGCAGCAGACCGGGCTTCGATGACTTTTTGCAGGGTCTCCTGCTCAAAGTTCATGTAACCCTTCACCGTCTCAACGAGGTTCGGGATCAGGTCGTACCGCCGCTTAAGCTGCACATCAATTTGCGCCCAGGCGTTTTCCACCTGCTGACGCGACGCGACAAGGCCGTTGTAAATGCCGATGCCAATGACAGTGAGCACGACAACGATTCCAAGAATCACAAAAAGCATCATAGTTGTTTAGTTATCCTCCCTAGAGAGGACTTCGCTATAGGCTACCGTGATTCCTGCTTTCGGGTTTCACGCGCCAAGCCCGCGCGCGGCAAGGCGCACGGGACATGTTGCGATCTGCGAGCTTAAAAGCCGCCGCGAATCCAAGGCAATTCGTGAGGCGACGCAAGGAACGTCGCGCCCGTGCCGTTCTTGACAGCGAACATCATGGCAAGGCCACTGTCATCCGGCAGGTACCCAACGTAAATTTGAGCGTTTGCGGCATTGCCACCGTTCTGTTGCGCGTAAGCCGAAGCAATCTCGAAGATCCGGCCGAACAGCGCTCCCATGTTGTCGCGGCGAGCGGCATCGTCGCCTTCCCCAAGTACGCGCATAGCATGATCGTCAAGCGTTTGCCAGCCCATCGACACAGGGTCGAGAGGCCCTGTTGTGTAGTAGTGCATTGTAAGCATCCCTCCAGAGCTAAATTAAAGCGAATCTCCGCAGATTCTCACCATATTATAAGGACTTTTGGACGACTTAGGACAATCCTGGACGATTTTGAAGGAATTCTACACGCCGGCAAAGAATCATGTAGCTTAGTTGGATAGCCTCTTCGCGCACCTGATACTGGATGTTGAAAGCGTCGACGACTCGCTGATGTTCTATCACGAGAAGCTCGGCTTCAACGTGCTGGGTGTCGGCGAACTCGACGGCCACCGCCTCGCCACCGTTCAAGCCGGCGACATGGAGATTCTGCTCTTGCAGCAGCCAGACGGCGACCGAGCGCTCATCCGAGAGCGCGGCAGGGGCCTCGTGATGAACTTTCTCGTCTCCGGTCTACTGGAAGTAGCAGGCCGCCTCAAGAATTCGGAAGTCCAGGTTTTGCGCGACCTTGAGGACCCGCCGTTCGGCAACCGCACCTTCCTGATATCCGATCCCGACGGGTACGCAATCCTGCTCTCCGAGCCGGTCGGGACAATTCACTAAGTTTCTGAACCGAGCAGTACGGTAAACGAACCGTTCATAATCAGAACCCGTGTCGAAGCTACCCCTCGACCTACCGTCCGACTCCGAGTCGATCAAATGCGGCCCACTGCGCCTTTCAAAGCGTGGCGTCTGGCGCGCCGGCGTGCTGATCGCCGTCTACGTAGCGATCATCCTGCACATCGTCCACTGGAAGATCGCAGGCAGAACGGTCACGCCGGTCGAGCCGAGCGAGGCCATGCAAACCCTCGAGCTTGGCTACGTCAATGCCGGCATCATCCTGTTTGTGATCTTGATCCTGTCGACGCTCATCTTCGGCAGGTTCTTCTGCGGTTGGGGATGCCACGTCGTGGCGCTGCAGGACCTTTGCGGCTGGGTCCTCAAGAAGCTCGGCATGAAGCCAAAAGCGTTTCGCAGCAGGCTGCTCGTTTATGTGCCGTTGTTCGCGGCGTTTTACATGTTCATCCTGCCGACGATCTTACGCCTGGCCGAGGGCGCGGGACTGCCCAAGTTCACCTCGCACCTGATGACGGAGAACTTCTGGGCGACTTTCCCCACCCCCGGCATCACGATCCTTACGTTCGTCGTCTGTGGATTCCTAATCGTTTGGCTGGTCGGCAACAAGGGGTTTTGCACGTACGGCTGCCCCTACGGCGCATTCTTCTACTATGCCGATAAGGCGGCACCCGGCAAGATTCGAGTAACCGACGACTGCGAACAGTGCGGCCACTGCACGGCAACTTGCACGTCCAACGTCCGCGTCCACGAAGAGGTCGCGCGCTTCGGGATGGTCGTCGACGCAGGCTGTATGAAGTGCATGGACTGCGTTTCGGTCTGCCCCAAGAACGCCCTCTACTACGGGTTCGGCAGAACCGCCCTCACCGTCAAGGCCAGCTCGCCTCCAAAATCGGCGCGCAAGTACGATTTCACCTGGCCCGAGGAGATCGCGATGGCGGTTGTCTTCCTCGCATCGATGTATGCCTGGCGCGACCTCTACAATGCGGTTCCCTTCCTCCTTGCCCTCGGGCTCTCAGCCATCACAGCGTTCCTTTCGGTGGCAGTCGCCCGCCTGTTCTATGCGCCAAACGTTCGTTGGCAGAGGTTCCAACTTCGCCGCGATTCTTCGCTTACACCAAGCGGCTTCGGCACCCTATTGCTGGGTGCCTTGCTAGCCGTGTTTCTTACCCACTCAGCGATCTGGAACTACAACTATCACGAAGGTAATCGACTCGATGCTGCCGCAATAGCGCTGGCCGGCACCGACCCGGAAGCGGCATCCAAAAGCGCCGAACGCGCCGCCGAGAGATACCTTTGGTGCAGCGACAACGGCTTCTTCGAAGTATCAACCGTCGAAGCCGGAATCGGCTCGGCTTTCGCCTTCAACGGCAAACTACAAGAAGGCGAGCAACGCTTGCAGCGTGCGGTCGAACTCGGCCCAGAGCTAACCAATGCGTGGGTGCAATTGGGCAGAACCCAGGCAATGCTCGGCAAGCAAGACGCGGCGATCCAGACGCTAACAGACGCCTTCGAACGCGACAACAAAAACGCCGAAGCAGCGCACGAGTTAGGCTTGACGCTCATGGCGTCCGACAAACCGGCCGATGCGCTCAAATACCTCGAAGCCGCCCTGAAGGTGACGCCGGGCAACCCGCAATTCCTAACGGATTACGGCATGGCGCTGGCGCAAACTGGAAAGAACGTTGACGCCGTCAGGCAACTCGAACTCGCGCTTGAGAAAGGCGCCTCTGTTGCCGCCAGAATGAACCTCGGCTTGGTTCACGCCGAGAGCGGCAACGTCGAGGAAGCAAGGAAGGCTTTCCAACAAGTCATCGTCGGCGATCCGCAAATGCTTCAGGCTCAGGTCGCGTTGTCGCGCCTCGAGTTCCAAGCTAAAGACTATGACGCTGCCGTCGCCGCCGCCGAGAGCGCGCTTGTCGCTATGCCGTTTAACTCCGACGCGCTTACGATTTGGGCAGAAGCGCTCAAGCTTGGCGGCAAGCTTGAAGCTGAAATCGCAAAGCTGATCCGTTCGAAACCCGAGGACGAAGCCTCTTGGTACCGCGCTGCCTGGCTCTATCGCCACAAGGGCGACGACACGACGGCTCGCTCCCTTTTCAACCGGCTACTGATCCGCAACCCGAACCTGCCTCGACCGAACTAGCGCCCGACATACTGCACGGTCATACGGCAAAGTTCG
>JBDSVQ010000072.1:0-6168 GCA_039927135.1 Fimbriimonadales bacterium
AACTCGGGGCTTTGGAACCCCGGAACCGGGCGCAACCTTTAACCTGACGTGAGCACGCGACGAAGCGCTCTCACAGGAGGCAACGATTGGCTTACAAGATGTCCGTCGCGTCGATCCCTTCGACGCTGTTGCGCGAACCGCAACGTTTTCTCGACGAGCTTTCGACAGGAGTCAAGTTACAGGAAAAAGCGCTTGCTCTCACGGCTTTCTGTGTCCTGTTCTTCGGAGTTTATGGCTCGGTTCTCGGGTCGTCTAGCGGGGTTATCCAGGCTGCTGTCTCGGCAATAAAGCTTCCGATGCTTTTCCTTCTCACGATGGCGATCTGCTTCCCGACACTCCACATTCTCAATCTACTCTTCGGCGCAAAGCACTCGACTGTACAACTTGCTGTGCTTTTGCTGGCAGCGCTGGCAGCAACAGGGACGATACTTGTGGGATTCCTCCCAATATCGCTGTTCTTCCTGATGACCAACGATAGCTACGCTTTTTACAAGCTGCTGAACGTTGCAATCCTGGCCATCGCTGCGTTCTATGGCGTTCGGTTTTTGGGTCACGGAATGTCTCGGATTCATGAAGGACTCGATACGAAGACCGCACCCAACCGGAGTTCGGTGCTCACGCTTTGGATCGTCTTGTATGCGTTCGTTGGCAGTCAGCTTGCCTGGGTAACGCGGCCATACTTTGGCGAGCCGGATATGCAGTGGCAAGTGTTCCGTACTCAGCGAGGCAACTTCTTTGTGGACATCATGCAAGCAGTGAAGGAAATCGCCGGCCCTGACTAAACGACTAAACTCCATGTTGTGAGCACCGCAATTATCGGGGGTACCGGGATCGGCGAAATCCTTCGCAAGGAAGGCGGCGAAGCCGTTTCGGTTGAGACCGCCTTTGGGCCCTTCAATGCACTTCGGCACGCGGACGGCGTCATTGTGGTCTCGCGGCACGGTGCAGGGCACAAGGTACCTCCGCACATGGTCAACTACCGTGCGCTTGCGGCAGGATTGAGTTCCCTTGGTGTTGAGACGTGCTTGTCTACGGCTGCTGTGGGCAGCGTGCGCGAGGAAATCGCGCCGGGAACTCTCGCAGTTGTGACTGACTTCATCGACGTCTCCGGCCGAAACATCACGATGTTCGATGAGGAGGTTCGCCACACGGACTTCAGCCCGGGAGTTTCGGAAGACCTAGTCAAGCGGTTTCTATCGGCGGGGATAGAAAGGACGGTCGTTTACGCGTGCACGAACGGCCCGCGCTACGAGACCCCAGCGGAGATTAGGGCATTGCGGACGCTTGGTGCGGATGTAGTCGGCATGACCATGGCTTCCGAGGCGGTTGTCATGCGAGAGGTTGGCATCGAATACGGGTGCCTGGCGATCGTTACGAACTGCGCCGCGGGGGTTTCGGACAAACCGCTAGCGCATAGCGAGGTTACGGATATGGCACAAAGAGTGTCCGCCCGGGCAGTTGCTACTCTCCTGGCTTGTGCTTCTCCGTGAAGGCCGCTACTCTCGAGAAAATGGCGTCGAACATTTCCTCGGTGAGCCGACCCGTAAAGGTGTTTTGTTGGCTAGGATGGTAGCTGGCTATAAGCAAGCGTCCATCGGCTACGTGCTCGACGCCATGGCCAAACTTATGAAGGCGACGGCCAAGGTGCTTGCCCAACCGCGTCCACGCGATCCCGCCGAGGGCGACGACTACGTCCCAAGGGGTCTCCTGGAGGGTCTCAGCAAGGAAGTCTGCGCAGTTGTCTAACTCTTGCGGTGTGGGCTTGTTATCGGGCGGTGCGCATCGGTTGACAGCCGTGATAAGGCAGCCTTTGAGGATAAGGCCGTCGTCGGCGCGCTCGTAGGTGGGCTGATTTGCAAATCCTGCTCGATGGAGGGCTCGGTAGAGCCATTGGCCGCTACGGTCGCCTGTAAACATCCGCACGGTACGATTGGCACCGTGCGCCGCCGGGGCCAGCCCTACGATGAGTAGGCTGGCGCTAGGATCGCCAAAGTTGGGCACCGGCAAACCGTAGTACTCATCGCCTCGAAACGCAGCTCGCTTTACCAGCGCGATTTGCCTGCAATGCGCTCGCAATCGCGGGCACTTCGTACAGGCTTTTACTCGGGAGGCTTGGTCGTCCACAGGTATACTTACCCCTCGCGCCGCGAGCTTTTTACGGCTCGCGCCTGCCTCCGAAACACTCCAATGGGAATCGACACACTCTTTAGAAAATGGTTCGACAAAAGCGAAGACGAAGTCAAAAGTTACGCGCCACTCGTTGAACAAACCAACGCCCTGGAGCCTAAGTATGAACCGATGAGCGACGAAGAGTTGCTCGCGGTCACACCCGCGCTCCGAAACCGGATCGCAGCAGGCGAGACCCTTATTGACGTGCTCCCCGACGCATTCGCGGCGGTTCGCGAGGTTAGCCGGCGGAAACTTCACATGCGACACTTCGACGTGCAGCTTGTCGGCGGCATGGTGCTGCACAGCGGCAAGATCGCTGAAATGAAGACCGGTGAGGGAAAAACCCTGGTCGCACCCCTTGCCCTGTACCTAAACGCGCTTGGCGGGAAGGGTGCTCACCTTGTTACGGTAAACGATTACCTGGCGCGGCGTGACGCTGTTTGGATGGGACCGATTTTCCATCACTTGGGCATGACGGTCGGCATTATTCAGGGCCAGTCGGCTGAGAGTGATGAACTTGGTGGAAGTTACCGTTATGAATTGGGCGCAGTACACGACGATCCGCGTTATATGAATCTCGTGCCGGGGAGCCGACGCGACGCGTACTTGTGCGACATCGTTTACGGAACAAACCACGAATTCGGATTTGATTACTTGCGCGACAACATGGCGTTCGATGAGCAAGAGCTCTCGATGCGAGAATTGAATTACGCCATTATCGACGAGGTCGACTCGATCTTGGTCGATGAAGCGAGAACGCCGCACATCATTTCCGGCCCATCGCAAGAGCCGGTCGAAAAGTATTACAAAGCAAACGAAGCAGTTAAGAAGCTAGTTCGCGGCGAGAAGGACGACCCGGATGCGCATTACGTCGTGAACAAGAAGGATCGCTCCGCCACACTAACCGAGGATGGTTATGACAAGGTTGAGGAATTACTAGGACTGCCCAACCTCGCCGGCGAGCCGGATTGGATGCACTACATCAATGCGGCGGTCAAAGCCCACGGATTGTTTGATATCGATGTCGACTATGTGGTGAAAGAAGGCCAGGTCATCCTGGTCGACGAAACGACTGGTCGCTTGATGTTTGGCCGACGTCTTTCGGAAGGTCTACACCAGGCTTTGGAAGCCAAAGAAAAGGTTTCTGTTCAGCGGGAGAGCCAAACGGTTGCGGTTATTACCTTCCAAAACCTCTTCCGCATGTACGACAAATTGGCGGGAATGACCGGTACAGCCAAGACTGAAGAAGACGAGTTTAGAAAGATTTACGGCCTAGAGGTCGTTGCCGTGCCGACGCATCGGGACATGATCCGTGATGACAGACGAGACGTTATCTTCAAGACCGAAGAGGCGAAATTCCGCGGTATTGCATGGGAGTTGCTGCGACTCTATACGAAGCAGCAGCCTGTGCTTGTTGGTACGCGGTCGATCGAGATGTCCGAGCGGGTCTCGGCTCTTCTAACTGCGGAGAAACTGCAGAACTTAGCGCTAGCCGAACGGATCAAAACGCACATCGAGTCGAAAGGCACCGATAAGAAGAGCAGGGCCGAGGCCTTCAAGTCGATTTCAACACCGCTTCTTGAAGTGCGCCAGAAGGACATGCAGACGCTCGCAAAAGAGCTTAGTTTGCCGAGTGATCCTCTCGGCAAAGACATGGAGACTTGGCTGATTGAACAGTTTGGGCTGACGGCCGATAACCTTACGCACCTCGACGAGGCGCTGCGGCATGGTCTTCCGCATAAAGTTCTAAACGCGAAATTCCACGAGCGTGAGGCGTTGATCATCGCTGAAGCCGGACGTAAGGGTTCGATCACGATCGCCACGAACATGGCCGGCCGAGGTGTGGACATCCTTCTCGGCGGACGCGTGCAAGATGCTGAAGTAGAAAAAGCGAAGGCGGGCGATGATGACTTCGCCGCCGACACGTTTACGAATTTTCGACGTGGAGGAAAAGAGCGCGCCGCTCCCCCGCTTCCCCTTGACGACCAAGAGCGAAAGGCTCTTGCCGATGAAATCATCCAGCTATGTGGAATGTTTATTCTCGGCACGGAACGACACGAAAGCCGACGAATCGATAACCAGCTTCGGGGACGTGCGGGACGGCAGGGAGACCCTGGCGAGAGCCGCTACTTCGTTTCGCTTGAAGATCATCTTTGGAAAATATTCAATCCGAAAATGATGGAAAACCCGATCCTACGGGCTTGGCCGGACTTTGAAGTCGTAGATGCGAAGTTCTTAAGCTCTATGATCGAGAAGACCCAGAAGCGTATTGAGTTGCACCTTTTCGAATATCGAAAGAACGTTCTTGAATACGATGACGTCTTGAACGCTCAGCGCGAACACGTCTATGGTATGCGACGCGAGTACTTGTTGGACAAAGACCCGCGACCGGAGATCCGAAAAATGGTGGACGAAGCGCTCGAAGACATCGTCTTTCGATACGAGCCGGACGGCATCGAGCGACGCAATTGGGATTACGCCGGCATTTATCGGGAATTGATGAGAATTTTCCCGGTGATGGATTACGGAAGCGAAGAAGAGTTGTCCAATGCGAAGGATGACCACGCTATCGTCGATCTGGTTAAGTCCTGGGCGAATAAAGCATACGACGACCGCGTCGAGCTCATCGGCGAAGAAACGTACAAGCAAGTCGAAAAGTTTGTTTTGCTGCGCGCTATTACGACGCTTTGGACGCAGCATTTGCAGAACATCGAAAGGCTGCGCGAAGGCATCGGCTTGCGCGGTTACGGTCAAATCGATCCGTTGATCGCGTTCCGAAAAGAGTCGCATGTAGTTTTCGAAGACACGCTGCTCGGGATTCGAGACCAGGTTGCTGAATATATTTATCGTGTGCAGGTGCAGCAGCAACAGGCGCCGCAACCGATGATTCAGCGGGTATCGGAAGACGAAGCCGCGAGCCTTGAATCGCCGACGGCACCCACGCATTCAACGAACGGCGCGACGCCTTCAGGCGAGGTGGATTGGTCGAAGGTGAAGCGGAACGACCCGTGCCCTTGCGGCAGCGGCAAGAAGTTCAAGAACTGCCACTATCGGGAAGTCGTCAACTAAGACGGCTTCTCGCCCTCGCGGCAGAGGATCGTGCCTCCTACAACCATTGCGGGCATTGCTAGCACGAATACCAGTGGCAGCAGGCTGACAAGCCCTGTGCAAACGACGAATCCCAGGGCTGCGCGCAAGCGTAACACGCGCAATTGAGCCAGATACATGGCGCCTCGGCGTGCGTAGGCCGGAGCCGAAAACTCGACGAGTCCCATCAAGCCGGAAACGACCGCGCTCGCGATCATGCCGAGCCAACCAAGCATGATCAGCGCGATCACTGCAATCGCAGCTTGAAGCAACCGCCACAGGAAGTCTTTCACCTGCGGAAGGCAACCCACGCGAACATCAGGTGCATCTCCGAAGATGTCCTTCTCGACCGTGTGCGAGAGCTTTCCCCAAAGCAGTCCGCTGAACAGGCTGCTGATCGCAATCACGATAAAGTTTGCTGCCACGAGCCAAATCAGGAATAGCACCACACCGCCTACAACCGGGAGCGAACTCCAAAGCCCGGAATCAGGCGCCAAGCGGTCGATAATCGGCTTGATGGAGACTTGCAGGAAAACCAGGAGACCGACGTAGAGCAGAACCGTCGCAATCACCGGCCCCCAAGCGTAAGCCCACAGCTTCGGATTCCGGCTGATGTACGTGAAGCCTCTAACGAAAGGTCCCATGTTGCCAACAAGATACCGCTGTCGGCGCCTGCGGGTTGCTTGCAGCGCCAAGGTAGCATGAGCGCGATGAATCTCACCGCTGTACCACTTGGCGCAGACGCTCCACAACGGGTTAACACAATAATTGAAATCCCGAAAGGGAGCACCAACAAGTACGAAATCGACGCCAACACCGGGATCGTGCGATTAGACAGGGTGCTCTACTCTCCGCTTTTCTATCCGTGCGATTACGGATACATCCCGCAGACGCTCTATTCCGACGGCGACG
>JBDSVQ010000073.1:0-6177 GCA_039927135.1 Fimbriimonadales bacterium
CTGCCCATCCGCAGACGGCACATATGTACATCAGCAGCCCGCTTCGGGGCGGCGGCTTGATGTCGATTTTCAGCACGCACCCGCCGGTTGCGGAGCGCGTTCGACGGTTGATGTCGTTGCAGGGCGCGGCGTTGCAGTCGTAGGCGGTTTCTCAACACCGCGGGTGTTGAGTCAGGCTTTCTGGCGTTGAGTAAGTAATTCGCTCTCTCAACGCGCGTCGCGATGAGAGTTAGGCGCGCAGAAATCGTTTGTTGACGACCGTTGCGGGCATCTCTTTGTCGCGTACAACTACCGAGCAGGGGACGTCCAGGGTTGCGGAATCTTTGGCTACGATAGCAAAGGCGATGCCGCAATCGAGCATTGGTGAAAAAACGCCGCTGGAGACTGCGCCGATTTGCTCGCCGTTTTGGCGTACTTCGTAGCCTTCGCGCGGAATAATTTTCGATTCCATGCGGATTCCTACGAGCTTGCGTGGGGCGCCGGTGGCGCGCATCGCGTTGATCGCTTCGGATCCGATGTACTGCTTTTCTTTCGCGCAAACCCAGCCGAGGCCTGCTTCGATGGGGTTGATTTGATCGCTAAGTTCGTGGCCGTAAAGCGGTAGCCCGGCTTCGACGCGTAGGACATCTCGCGAGGCGAGGCCGCAGGGCTGGACGCCGGCGGCGGCGAGCGCGTCCCAGACCGCCTCTGCAAAGTCGGCTTCGACGATTAATTCGTAGCCATCTTCACCGGTATAACCGGTTCGGCAAGCGAGGACGTCGTGACCTGCGACGGTGCATTTTGTCGCTGAGAATCGTTCAACCTGGGTGATGTCCTCGTCCGCAAGTATGTCGACGATCTCAACGGCTCGCGGCCCCTGCACGGCGATCATCGCGGTTCGGTCGCTGGCGTCCTCGAACGAAACGCCGGAAGGCATGTGCGACTTCATCCAGGCGATATCCTTGTCGCGGTTTGCCGCGTTGATAACTACCTGAAACACATCTTGGGCGATTCGATAGACGATGATGTCGTCGACGCAAGTGCCGCTCTCGTAACACATGAGCGAGTACTGCGAGCCCCAGTCGGCGAGTTTGCCGATGTCGTTGGTGGTGATGCTTTGCAGGAAATCGAAGGCGCCCTCGCCCTTGAACCACACACGGCCCATGTGGCTGACGTCGAACATTCCCGCCCCTTCGCGCACTGCCTTGCTCTCGGCGATAATGCCGGCGTACTGTACGGGCATTTCCCAGCCGGCGAAGTCGACGAGTTTGGCGCCGAGTTGGACGTGGGCGTTGTGGAGCGGGGTGCGAAGCATGGTCGGGAGTTTACACCCGGTACAATTTATCTATGACTGAGTTGCTGTTCGAAGTCCGCGAGGCAGTCGAAGGCGGCTACACCGCTCGCGCCGTTTCGGAATCGATTTTTACGGAAGCGGACAACCTCGATGACTTGAAGGAGTCCATCAGAGATGCCGTGCGGTGCCACTTCGATCCGGGTACTGAGCCTAAAGTTCTGCGCCTCATTATCGTGCGCGAAGAAACAATTGCCGCTTGAGGATCCCTCGCGACATATCCGGTCGAGAGCTCGTTAGGCTTTTGCAAAAATGCTACGGCTACGAAGTAACGCGTCAAACGGGTAGCCACATTCGACTAACACGGACTGGGGATGCGGCGCGGCACCTCACTATTCCTGACCACGCAAACGTGCGGATCGGTACTCTCTCGTCAATTGTGGGTGATGTTGCAGAACAGGTTGGGCTCGACCGCAGTGCGGTTATCAATGAATTGTTCGAGAATCGGTGAACTTGGGACTGCTAAGGCGACACTCATTGGCATGAAGTTACTTCTTGGACTCTTCGCTCTTATCGTTATCGCCGGTTGTTCGTCAACCGTAGAACCACCCGCGACGCAACCCACGAAACTGCAGGGCGGCGGCCAACAGTCTGTAGATTAGTGGCGCGCCCGAAGGGATTCGAACCCCCGACTTCCTCCTCCGGAGGGAGGCGCTCTATCCGCTGAGCTACGGGCGCGCGGGGATTTAGGATACCGTTGCTACGAGACGCGATGCGGGTGCCAGAGGTTTTGCAGCATTGGGCCGAAGTCCCTTAGGGGTTCCCAAGACTTGCGGGCGCGGCAAAGCAGGAGTAGGCCCTGAACATAGGCGACGGAGGCGTCGGCAAGGCTCTCAACCGGTGTGTCGGGGTGCAGGTCCATTTCGTCCACCGCTTCGTTGTAAGCGGTGGAGAAGTGGTTGCGCATTCGTGCGAGGAAGTCTTCGGTCTTCAGGCGAATCAGTTCGCTCGTTGTTGAGTTCTCCGCGGCGCTGTTGCCGCCGAGGCATCCGAGGACGGGCATCTCATCGTCGCAGATCATTTGGATCAGGCGGAGGGGCCTATCAAGCGGATCGATCGATTCGCTGAAGGCTTTGCTAAACAGGTTGGATTCGCTGAGCTCGGAGTAATAGTCTATCGCCGCCGCGCCCATTGCTTCCTTGGAAGGGAAGAAGTGATAGAAACTGCTTTTGCCGACGCCAGCACGCTGCATGATGTCCTCAACGCCGATGGATGAGTAGCCTCGCTCGTGCATAAGGGCGACCGCGCTGTTCAGTATCCGTTGTTTGGCGTCGGACTTTCGTCCCATAGTGTGTACCTGTCGCTACAGTATAGTACCGGACGGATTGTTTAGGTTAAAGGATTTACTCGATAATCTTTGGAAGGTAAACGACCACGAGGATGATTGCCGTGTTGTGGCAGGCGTGCATCACGATGGCAGGGATCAGGCTTTGGCGGCGATAGGTTAGGTACGCGCCCATGCCGCCGATCCAAGCGAGAACCGGCCAAAGCGCGCCGCCTTGTGGGTGGATCATTGCGAACGCGAGCGACGAAAGGATGATTGCCGGCCACGGCCGAAACCTAAGCGCTAGGCCTTGGAATAGTAATCCGCGGAATGCAAACTCTTCCATGATCGCCGTGAGCGGCCCGGCAGTGAGAATCATTAGAGGCAGGTTGGGTCCGGCGAGTATCTCCGTCTGGATAGGATGCCCGCCCGACGGAATCCATCGGAGAAAGTGCTGCCCGAATATGATTAAAATCAACATCGGGAGAAAGTTTGCGAGAAAGCCTCCGAGCCCATAAAGAATGTCTCCGCCGATTCGATCGAAACGGATACCGATGTCTTTTATTGTGAAAGACGCTCCCTTGATCGGCGCTGACACTATCAGCATCGTTATCACGATAATCACGGCTATGGCGGCAGCACTTCCGACGGCGGGGTTTGGAAATACGCGAGAAACGGCTGCGCCGCCTATCGAGAAGACGATCAAGAACCAGAGAAACCTGATCCCGAGGTTATCTCCGGTTGCGGGCGTTCCGATTAGTGGGACTCTGCGTTCGCCGGCAGACACGGCAAGGAAGATCAAAAACGTGATGCTGAAAGCCGCCAACCCTAACATGACGGTCCCGACTAATAGGGTCGTGTCGGTCGAGATTTTGGGGGCATCAACGTGATCACCGGCTTGCTCGATTGCGACGTCGAGCGGCCAACGCGCCTCGAGTTCACCAAGCGTTTTCGCGATTTCGGCAATCTTTTGTTCGCTTAGGTCGTTGCCGGAATAAATCGTGCGGAGTGCGGCGTTTACTTTCGCGATGTCATCGTTGTTTGTTGCGCCAGGTGTGAGCGCGTCACCGTGATCGTCGAGGCGATTCGTGAGGGCGGAGAAGTCGACGGGATTTTGCGGATCGGCGAGGTGGCGAAGAACTATAAGCGCGCGTTCGCGCGTACCTATAGCGGCGGGGTCTCGGAGGGTAACGCTCTCTAGCTTTCGGACGGCTTCCGAGTACGCACCTCTGTCTTGTGAGGCTTTGCTGAACAGAGAGTCGCCTTCGGCGTCGCCCAGGGCGCGGTGCAACGCCAACTGCTCGCCTTTTAATCCAGGCGGGGAGATGATCATGCTGAGCGCAGCAAACGTGAGGAGGCTGATGACGGCCGCGACGGCGATCCAGACCGCCGGCATCGGGCGCGGGAATTGCGTTTCGCCCGGCGGCATCATTGGCCGCCGAGTCCCCTTTCGTTGAAGCCTATCGTGTAGGTGCTTTGACGCGTAGTTAGGGCCATCACCGCCCAGATTAGCTCCGCTGAATACTCGGCGATCAGCACGCCGAAAGCCACATTTCGTAATTGTTTATAACCACGCAAGCCGTAGTATCGCTGAACGGCGGTTTTTATCGCCAACGCGACGATGAGGCCGAACCAATAATAGTCGACCCCGAAATTCATGCTGAGCGCGTAACCGACCGGATGAAGCGGGAAACCGGGAATGCGGAAGCGAGCGACGTCGAGCGTTGTGACGACGGCGAAGCCGACGAAGACCATCGACATGCCGATAGCGCTAGGGCCCTGAGACTTTGATTGTACGCCTTCGAGGATCGCTTTCGGGTCGCCCCAACCAGGATCGGCGCCTTTTACGTAGCCCTTTTGCACGTACCAGAAGCTCGCGAAAACAATTCCGGCGACCAGCGCCACCCCCAAGAGCTTGTACATTCGCTTTTGGCTAACGCCGTTAAGGTCAGCCATTTTCATGGCTTCCAATTGGACGGGCATGACGTGGGATCGCGAGAGGCGGTTGATGCCAAGAAGCGGTGTGCCGAGAATTACTGCGGTGTTTGGGCTGATGTTTCGGGTGCCGTAGAAATTCATCAGCAGTTGGTTCGGGCCGAAGAAAGCAAATTCGTGTGTGGGTGGGCCGAGCTGTGCGCGCATTCGGGTTAGCACGAAGCTGAACATGATAAACGCAAAGAAGTACGGCGCGAATAGCCACCACGGCAAATCGGTAAGCGACAAGAATGCGGCAAAGATTCCGAAGGAAACGAGGAAGATAAGCGCCGAGACGCGATGCGAAACGCCCCCGTCTTTGGCGGGTGCGCCGGACAGAATCTCTGCCCACACCTCCTTTAAATACGCGCGAGATATCCACACTGCGGTTGTAAACAGACCGATGATTGCGCCCCAGGTTTGCTCTGTGAAATAGGGTGGAGCTGGTGTGAGAAATCCTCCGCTAAAAGAGTCACCGGGGATGCCGTAAATGGCCAGCATCACCAAGATAACTTTGCGGACGATGAAGAAGAAAACCACCGAAAACAGCAAATCGTTAGGCATAAAAAGAGCTAAGGCGATGATAAAGGGGTAGAGCGCGATTGGCGTGAAACCTATGGATCGCAAGGGTTGCTCGGTCCAGACCTCGCGAGCGTCGTGCAGCAGTTCTTTGGTGGGAATCGCAGGCAGATTCGGGTAGAGATAGTTGAGCCCGTTGAGGATATCGATCGCGAACATGATTCCGAACGCTATCCACATGGCTTTGCTTTTCCACATCGGGCCGCGGCCGTCGTTCTCCATCATCGCGACAGGTAGCTGGATGATCGGGAAGCTCAGCCTTTCGCGGCGCAGCCATGCATCGCGCATGAGCATGTTCACACTTAACAGCGCGACTGTGATTGCGCCGTATAGCAGTGTCCACATTGCGATTTTTGGCGCCCATAGGTCGAAGCGTGAAAGGAAATACCAGAAGCCCTGGCCGCCGGCGATGTAGTCGCGGACTTGGTCGGGATCCTTGAAATAGAGGATGTCGGGCAGGTTCGGCAAGAATTGTTGTGAGTAGGTTGGGTCGCGGTCCGAAAAGCCCGCAAAAACATGCACGTAAGTCATGTTCAGGAATGTCCACTCACCGGCGATGGCGCTCGCTACACTAACGATGCCGAAGATGACGACCATTTCGCCAGTGCTGAACGCCACGCGCGGTGCGATCTTGTGGAGAACGCCGTTGACCGCGACGAGGACGATGAGCGCGCCCATGGTGCTGAAGATCAGCGAGTAGAGGGTGGCCGTGTTTTGCCACATGTTCCAGTAGCAAACGGGCAGGCAAAGAAGGATGCCCCAGAAAACGGCGCGCATACCGACCCTTCTAAGGGGCTGTGGTTCGGCTTCGGGCGCTGCCATTCTTGGTGTCTAGATTCGGCAGAGGCCGTGGCGAATCCTGCCTCACCGTTGCGACGGGATGACCCAAATGAAAAGGCGGCTCCGAAGAGCCGCCTTTCAAACCTTAGCGTAAACGACTTACCAGTCGCGTCCGCCGCCACCACGGTTTCCACCGCCGCCGCCGCCGCCGCGGTTTCCACCGCCGCCGCCGCCGCCGCCGCCGTAGCTG
>JBDSVQ010000074.1:0-6310 GCA_039927135.1 Fimbriimonadales bacterium
ATGGCGGTCTCGACGGCTTCGGCGCCTGTGTTCATGGGGCAAGCCATCTCGGTTTGCGTGAATTCGCACAGAACCTGGAGGAGCAGCGCCATCTCGGTGGTGTAAACGGCTCGGCTGGTGAGGGTGATGTGCTCGAGTTGCTCGGTGAGGGCGTCGATGACGTCTTTGGCGAGGTGGCCGTGGGCGACAGCGCTGTAGGAGCCGATGCAGTCGATGTACTCGTTGCCCTCGCCGTCGTAGACATAGATGCCGTCGCCTCGCCGGAGGTTGACGGGGAGCGGGTGGTAGTTGTGGGTGCCGTACTCTTCGGTAATGCGGATGGCGTCGGCGTCGGAGATGTTATCGAGGGCCGCGCGGATGCCCTCGTTTTGAATCTTTTGGAGAATGCTTCGGACGCTAACGGTGCTCATGCAACCATTTTGGCAGTTAGAGCCCCTCCAGCGGTACCCCTTGGTTTGTGTACAATCGCATTTAGCCCTATGGCGCATAAAATCCTAGTAGTTGACGATGAAGAGCAGGTGCGGTCTGTGATCCAACAAATCCTGGAGACTTTCGGCTACGAGGTCGTGGTCGCAGTTGACGGGCAGGAAGGGCTGCAGCTAGCTCTAACGGACGACACTCTTGATTTGGTTCTGACGGACGTCGTGATGCCGGTGATGGGCGGGTTCGACATGGTCACGTCTTTGTTGCAGGAGAAGCCCGACTTGGAAGTGATTTTCATGAGCGCCTACACGGGCGATGAGCAGCTCGCCGAACAGGTTTCTTCGGGGCGGGCGCGGTTCTTAGCGAAGCCCTTCAAGCCTAGCGAGCTTGACAGAAAGGTCAAGCTTGCTCTTCTTTAGCTGCTCGTGGTCAGCGTAGATTTCGAGTACGCCGGTCTTGGCGTATAGGCCGTAGTTTTTAGTGAACCAGGCTTTCATCGTCGGGAAGTTGCCCATCCCCTTGAGGCCGTCCGGATCGAGCGCTGCCTCACGATTGTCACGGCAGATGATGATGAATTTGGGTTTTCCTCGCATAATCGACGTGCTGTATTCGGCTTTCCAGCCGAGTTTGTCGAAGCTTTCGGTCCTTAGCGGCCAGAGGTACGAGAATCGCGTCGGCTGTCGGCGATCGGCGTAGAAGTTGATCGCGGGATCCATATCGAAGCTTAGGACCGTGTCGTTTACTTGGGTTAGTTGACGGATTTGCTCGCCTATGGTGACGAGTTCTGCGGCGCGGATTCGCTTCTTCCCTAGACCGTAAGTGGTGGGATATTGGACAAGCGTTGCCATTCGGTCGCTCTTATCGACGCCTGCGAGGTAGGCATTCCAGTAGGTGCCTGCTCTCGGCCAGTTGATCACGGTTAACAGCCCTACTATCGCGGTCATGCGAATCCACTCGGTCTTGGTAAGGGTTCCCGACCATTTGTAGGCCTTTTCCGCGCCGACCCCGGCGAGAATACTAAGAGCCGGAAGTGTGACGATCCAGTAATACATGAGGTACCGCTGCTGCACGATCACGACGACGGTAGCGAGGGCGAGGAACCCCCACGTCATGCGGTCCTCGAATCTCTTGCTCCGCAGACTCGCGGTGACTGAGAGGAGCGCGAATAAGATCGTCGGCAAAATCCAAACGCCGAGCTTACCTATCGAGTCGATGAACGACATGATCTGCGTCCTCAGAGGGAAGGTGAACGTCGTCGTCATTAGGAACGGCGCGACGATGAGCCCTTCCCAAAGGTCTCTGCCTGAGTCGACTGCTAGGAAGTACGCGATGACTGGAAGCGTAGCGGCAATGAAACCGATGAAACCTGGGCCGATGGACTCCCAAACTCGATTCCGCACAAATGAGCGTCCCATTCTGGGCAGCAATAAAATCGCGAAGAGAATGAAGGGCAGTTTGTACCAGAGGAGAATGCCGACGACGAATCCTGATAGGAAACATTGCCAGCCGAAGAGGGGCTCCTCATCAATGGCAAGGTAGAAAATGAACGTAGCAAGCAGAACGGCTGCCGTCTCCGGCTGTCCGAACCAGCCCTCGAGGTGCATATAGTTGTACGTGACGAGCCATGCGCTGGCCGCGAAGATCCCCGCGGTGACGCTCCTCACCCGCTCGGCTGCGGCGAAGATCATGAACGCCGCGCCTATCGCGAAGAGGAAATCCACAAGGATTACCGCCCAATCGGAATGCCCTAGCATGAGGAGCGCCGCTCCGTACTGGAAGAAGATGCCCGGCGACTTGATGTCCCAAGCGTCTCTGTACGGCACGAGTCCGTCTGCAAAGCAAGCACCGACGTATGAGTAGACGCTCACGTCCCCAGCGACGTGACGTCCGAGCAAAGGCCAAAAGAGGACTAACCCAAAAACTATAATGAAGAGGCTATTACGCCAGTTCAACTTTCCCTCCCCGCAGCGGGGCGCTTATAACTAACCAGATATTAACCTAATTGGGTGGTTTTTGCCGAAGAAACTGGTACTTTCGGCAGGTTTCTGGCCCGCACGAAGGGATTCGAACCCCCGACACCCAGTTCCGAAGACTGGTGCTCTATCCACTGAGCTACGTGCGGGCGGGGGCAGATTGTACCTCTGAGCAACCTGAACTGCCGCCTTGACCGTAGACTTTGAGCACGGCATGCGCACTGAATACACACACGAAGACGGCGAAGAAATACTGAAGCGAGCCATCGCGATCGAGACACACGAGACGTCGGCTCGCGAGATGGTCCGGCGGACCGCTGCCGAGATGGGCGTGTCGCAAGAAGCGCTCACCATCGCCGAGGAAGCCCACTTCGCCGAGAAGCAGGAGCGAGTTGCACGGCGTCAGTTCGCGGCCAAGCAGAAACGCAGCTTCATTAGCAGTCTGATTACCTACATAGCGGTGAACGGTGTACTGATCTTCATCGACGGCATCAGCGATGGGCGACTCGGTTGGTCGGTGTACCCGCTCGCGGCATGGGGCATCTGGATGGTTTTCCACGCTATCGAAACCCTGTTCGTACGAGGAGAAGACTACGAGAAGCGGTTCGAGAAGTGGAGGAATCGCCGTAACGATAAAGACGATGATGATGATGATTGATTAAAAAAATTACCCCGCCGGTAGAGGAAAGAGCAAGGAGAACCGGCGGGGCTATTACTTTTGATTGTCGACCTGTCCTTCCATAACTACCCTTTCAGGCTCGCTCGGGGGTCCGATCGTTCAATTCTGTATTAGGTAATTGTTCGGCGAGCCCCGGAGTGTGACGACTTTCTTTAAAGAATCTTTTGAGAAGGCGTAAACTGCCTCCTGAATGGCGTATTTGATTGGCAGCGCGGGGCACGTAGATCACGGGAAAACCACCCTGATCGCAGCCCTCACAGGCATAGAGGCGGACCGCCTACCCGAAGAAAAGGCCCGCGGAATGACAATTGACCTCGGCTACGCCTTCGTTGAGCTAGAGGGGATTGGGCGGGTAAGCATCGTTGACGTGCCAGGGCACGAGCGCTTCATCAAGAACATGCTCGCGGGCGCGTCAGGGGTCGACGTCGCCATGCTCTGCATCGCTGCGGACGAGGGCGTGATGCCGCAAACGCGCGAGCACTTCCAGATTCTGCGGCTGCTGGAAGCGCGGACAATGGTCATCGCGCTTACGAAGGTAGACATGGTGGATGAGGATGGCGTCGCTCTCGCCGAGTTGGATGCCGCGCAGCTTGTTGATGGGACGGAGTTCGCAGCCGCACCTATCGTTCGCGTATCGGCTCAAACAGGCGAAGGACTGGACGCGCTGAAGGAAGCCTTACGTGTCGCCGTCACTTCGCTCGGGGAGAGGGAACTTGGGGCGACGTGGTTCTTGCCGATTGACCGTGTGTTTACGGTAGAGGGCCACGGGACGATTATCACCGGAACGTTGGCTTCCGGCAAGGTTGTCGACTTTGCAGATGCCGAACTGATGCCCGGGTCGCATCGAGCGCGGATTCGCAGCGTAGAATCGCACGGCGAGAAGTCGGGAGTCGCCGAAGCTGGGATGCGAACAGCGCTAAATGTCTCGGGTGTGCGAAAGGATGCGATCCATCGCGGCCAGGCAATCGGTTCTCCCGGGACCCTTTTTGAGACCCAGTGCATCAACGTGCGCTTGGCAACAGTCGGTGACTTAAAGCACTCGCAGCGAGTCCGGGTTCATGTTGGAACGGGCGAATTCATCGGGAGGCTGTTCCTGTTCGACCATGCCCCCGGCTTCGCGCAAATCCGATTAGAAGAGCCGGCGGCTTGCGCGCGCGGGCAGCGAATTGTGATTCGCAACTACTCCCCTCCCGCCGTCCTGGCCGGCGCAGAAATCATGACGCCGAATGCCAAGCAGCGCAGGAAAAACGACCCAGAGGTAGCCGAATTGTTGCGCGAAGGCGGAGAAGCTGAGACCATAACGAATCGCGTGAGCGCGGCGTTGGAACGACACCCAAGAGGCATCTCCACGGAACGGGTATGCGAGGCACTCGGCGAGACGGCACAGAACCTCGGTGGTGTTTTCGAAGAGTTCAAATCTAGCGGCAAGGCGCTTGGATTTGCCGGCATGTGGGTCTTGAGGGAGCACGTCGAGGCACTGGCGAAAGAAGTCGAATCGGAGTTGCAGAAACTGCATGCCGCACGGCCGCAAGCCGCCGGCATTCCGAAGTCACAAGTCTTGGCGGCATCAGCGATTGGTTGGCCACCCAAGCCATTTGATAGGTTGCTTGCGAAGATGGCAGACGACGGAACGGTTGTCTTGCGCGGCAGCGGTGTTGCGCTCGCCGGACACAAAATCGCGCTAAACGAAAAACAAGCCGCTTTGCTTGAGCGCGTGATAGAGAAGATGGTCGCGGCAGGCGCCACGGCACCGTCGGCATCCGACTTAGCCGCGGCGATCGGCGCGCCTGTGCAAGCCATCGATGAGATGATCCGCCTCGGTTTAGAAACGGGTGAGCTGATTCGCGTCGACGAAGCAATCTACTATCCGCCAGCTGTACTAGACGCTCTGCGCCAACAATTGCGCGAATTCGGGAAACCGTTTACCGTTGCTCAGTTTCGAGACGCGACAGGCAGCTCTCGCAAGTTCGCATTGCCCTTATTGCAGTATTTTGACGAAACCCGATTTACGCGACGCATGGGCGATGAGCGAATCGTGCTCGGTTAGAACCGGGAGAATCGATGTCGCAATAGCGTCCAGAATGCTTCGACACCGTCTGTCCAGCGTATTTTCTTGCCGGCGGCTTTGGATCTCGGCTCGTAGCCGATAGGCAATTCCATGATTTGTTTACCCATTCTAATGGCTTTCGCGGTGACTTCCGGGCAGAATTCAAATCGATTGCACTGGAGGTTCATTGCCTTGAGAACAGAAGTTCTAATCGCCTTGTAACACGTCGCTTCGTCGGTAAGTTTCCTGCCGAACAAGAGGGCAACGGTCCAAACAAGTAGCTTGTTGACGATTTTGTTTGGAAGCGCCATCCTTTCGTTCATTCCCTCTAGAAAGCGCGAGCCGTATACCACGTCCGTCCTGCCATCGAGAACGGGTTGCACCAAGCGCGGGATATCGTTTGGGTCATATTCCAGATCGGCATCTTGAACTATCGTAACTTCCCCACTCGCTTGCGCCAACGCTGCTCGAATCGCTGCGCCCTTACCTTGGTTATGTGGTTGAGTTATGTGATACACGTCAATACCGGAGTTCTTGATTTCTTCGGGCGTTGCGTCTGTCGAAGCATCGTCCACCACGATAATCTCTTTATCGATCGGCAACGCGGCAAGCCGTCGAATAATTTCGCCAATGGTTTTCTCTTCGTTATATGCGGGTAGGATAATCGTTACGTCGTGTTTAGCCATGCGGCGTCTCCACGATTAGGGTGATGGGCCCATCGTTGACCAATTCCACCGCCATTTCCTCGCCGTATCTTCCCGTTTGTAAGGCAGGGTGCGTTGCGCGCATTTCGTCAACCAGCAAATCGAAGAGCTTTTTGCCGTCATCATAAGCAGCAGCTTTCGTAAAGCTTGGCCGCCTACCGCCCGAAGCATCTCCTGCTACCGTAAAGTTGCTAACAAGCAAGGCATTGCCACCCACCTGCGCACAATCAAGGTTCATCTTGCCCTCGGCGTCTTCGAAGATCCGCAGCCCGGTTAAACGATTCGCCATCCACTTGACTGAACTGCCGGTATCTCCTTTTTCGGCGGCAACGAGCGCCAACATTCCATGATCGATCTGGCCCACAATTTCACCGCCCACTTTGACGTTCGCTGACAAAACACGCTGCACCACTGCGATCACTTCCTGCCACTCTTTGTAAAGTAGCGCTGAACACTGATTACATCTTGCAAGCTGGACAACTTC
>JBDSVQ010000075.1:0-9357 GCA_039927135.1 Fimbriimonadales bacterium
GCTGGTAACCATTCGGCATAACGGCAGTATCGAAGCACAATTACCTGCCGAACACATTACGGAAGGTTGCCCCATGCTGGATCTGCCGATGAGCGCGCCGCCGGCAAGAGCCGCTCTCGACTTGTCGGCGATAACTCAGCCAAAAGATTTCGGTAACGCGGTGGAGAAATTGTTAGCCTGGCCGAACATCGCATCTAAGCGATGGATTTACGAACAGTACGACAGCACCGTGCAAACGCAGACATCGGTCGGTCCGGGCTTTTCGGATGCGGCTGTCTTAGCCCTTCGCGACACAAAGAAAGGCATCGCCACAAAAATAGATTGCAACGCGCGCGGCGTTTTTTCCGACCCCTACAATGGCGGCGTAGCGGCGGTTGCCGAAGCTGCGCGCAACGTCGCGTGCTCGGGGGCCCGACCCGTTGGCGCAACCGATTGTCTTAATTTCGGCAACCCAACAAAGCCAGAAGTTTTCTGGCAGTTCGATCGGGCGGTTAAAGGCATCGCCGATGCCTGCGAAGCGCTCGGGACGCCTGTCTTGAGCGGCAACGTTAGCTTTTATAACGAAACGGAATTGGGCGAAGTCTTGCCGACTCCGACAATTGGCATCGTCGGCGTTATCGATGATGTTACAAAGCGACTAACGGCTTCGTTCCCCAGTTCGAGAGGTTTCGTTTATCTGATATACGGCAAAGAAACGGTATCGCATGAGGAAGGACTAGGCTGCTCCGCATATTTGAATGCCGTTCACGGAATCGACGACGGCACGTGCGAGGCGCCGGATCTGGTCACCGAAAAGGGACTTATCGAAGCGCTCGTAAAACTCGCGGAAGAACAACTCATAGACTGCGCACACGACGTTTCCGAGGGCGGCTTGGCGGTTGCGATATCGGAGATGGCGTTTGAAAACCGAGTCGGGTGCAATGTTGTGTTAGACGCTCAAGAACACTACCGCAAGCACATCATGGGGCCGGTGTTCGAGAAACTGGCGGGCGAAAAGACAGACGTAGTTGCATCGCTTTCCGAATTGGAGAAACAAGACGATCCGTGGACGTTTAGCCGTCGAACAGACGCGCGCCTTTTCGGAGAATTACCGGGCCGCGTACTGATTGGCGTCGACGAAGAAAAGCACCGTGCAGGTGTTATAAAAGAAGTGGCGCAGATTTGTGCCGAGAATGGCCTGAATCTGCACTGCCTTGGCTTGTTCGACCCGGCCAGAAAGGACATCTCCTTCGTTTCGCCATCAGGCGTTATCCTATCGCGCAGCCTGGCAGAGCTCGCAATTACATACGAATCGGCGATTCCGAAGATAATGGGGTCCTAATGTTTGAAGTTACCGAGCATATCGACGTTATGGTGGACCCACAGGAGCTTTTCCTAACGGTCGGCGACCTGATGACGCGCGGCCACTATATGCCGGACGGCGTTATCGGCATGCGGCAGCTAGCAGAGCGACCGCCGAGTGAAACGGAAATGTTTCTGCCTGGGCAGCGGATAGCTTTTGTATTCGACGGCGAATCGCGTGAGCACGAACTAACGAACGCTGACGAGTGGGACAAAGCGGAAGCGCTTGTCATTGAAACCCGAGTGCGATCTCCAAAAAACGAAGTTTACCGATGGAGGCTTTCAGAGCTCACGATGGGCACCTACCGCGTCTCACTCACGTTTTCCGCGAATTATGGGATGCTAGAGAAAGTCTCGAAAGGCAACGCGATCAAATCGCAGATGGGAACAGTGCTTAGGCGACTCAAGGAATACGTCGAAGACAAGCGCAGCTACGCAGGACCCCGCACCTTCGTTTCACAAACCCCTGTCAGTTTTGATCCACTTGATAATTAGAGCGCAAGGATCGCATCCATAGCGTTTGACGCGTTTGCAATCCTTACTTCCGGGCAATGCTTGTACAGGGGAATCATCTCCGCAGGAATTGGTCCTGAATATTCGATCTCTCTAATCGCCGCCATGACTTTCGGCCAGTTAACGTCCCCTTCTAGTAGGTCAACAAATCCTTCAATCGTGCCAACGGCAACACGGTAATCCTTAAAGTGAATTCCGACAACCCTGTGACTCAGATGCCTAATCCAATCTTGCGGGTGGCCGATCCGCATTAGGTTTGCAACATCCACATACGCGCCGACATATGGGCTATCGAACTGATCGATAAACGCTGCCATCTCGTATGGAGTTTGCAGAAACTTGTTCCACACGTTTTCGATACCCATGCGAACGCCGCATGCTTCAGCCGTAGGCAGCACGGCACGGATTCCTTCCGTTGCATTCTCCCAAACTTCATCAAATGGCTGCGCTTGCCGGTCAGGAAGAAAAAACACGTCGACAGAACCCGGAATCGTGAGCAAAGTTCTGCACTTAAGCCATGACGTAATGCGAAGCATTCTTCTTAGGTCATCTTGTGCTTGCAGCCGAGAAGCTGCGAGTGAATCACCGAGCGATCTTGACCAGTACACACCCGAGGCGACACTGGCAACCTCTACATTCAACTCGGTGGCACGCTGGAGTATTTCTTTACAACGAGCTTCGGTCGTGTCGAGTCCAAGCCCTCCATCGACGCCAATCGCCAACTCAACTGCCGGGAATAGGTGAATCTTTGCGAGTTCGAGAAAGTTCTCGACTTCGAGGGTTCCCTCCAACCCTCCAGGTGCGGACCAATAGTTGAGCGACTTGAGCAGCATCGTCCCGAAACATTACCCCGGGACTAAAGACTTGTTATTGTTGTGTTTGCCCGAACCGCGTGATATCATCAGTATCGAGCAAACTCAAGAAAGAGATGTCGGAGGAATCATAAGGACAGGCCTTAGATTCGCAGCAAGCCCATGCCGACGCTAAAAGCCTTTCAAGAGCGAGGCGAAAAAGGGCGGTCCTGCCCCTCACTTTCGGGCCGCCCTCATATTTGTTTAAGCTTCGCTTGCATTTCGGGCGTTAAGTATTTCGATCCTTCCCGCATAGTTAGCCCGGACGCTTTTTGCCGATGCTTCATCAGAAAGTCGAATGTCCATTGCGGCTGCTTTTTTGAAGCCTCCCGCAATATCCAGCCGATCGCTTTCCTAATAAAGAATTCCTTCTCTTCAATCATCGTCGCGGCGAATTCGGCAAACAAATCAAACGCCGCCCGATTCCCATGCCGTGCCTCATCCAGCAGCGCAAGCATGCTCGCTCGACGCACCCAAAAATCCTCGTGTTTCGACCAAGACCGCAGCTTAGCTGCGATCGAAGACGAGCGAGTGTATATGCTCCCAAGTAGATCCGTTGCGAGCCAATCGACATGCGCCCAACCTCCCGCTTCAGTGACTAACTGCTTGACCATCGGCAAATCTCTATGCGAATAAAGCTGCGAAAAATGCACCATCAGGCATATGCCTATTGAGCGCAGTTCATGGCAACGTGTCTGCCAGAGTACATCCGTTAAGACATCGAGATCGGCGCGCGAAATCAGTCTGTTTTCGCGGTAGAAACCCTTGCACTCCGCCCGTACCACCGGCATCGTAGCTCCCAAAAACCGCAAGTCACTCTTTAGATACTTCTTCTCAAACTCCGCGCGACCAGGCTTTGCTTGGCTCGCTAGCGAAGACTCAAAGGCTGCCGCAATCGCGGCAGCCTCTTTCTTATTCATTATTGGGCTTCGTCGTCGGACCCGCCGAGAAAACCCTTAACTCGATCGCTCATCGATTTGAAAAAATCGGAGTCTGCCGAAAGCATTTGCGGAATCTCATCCATATGCTCTCGCAGAAATTCAACGACTTTGCCGGCCTGCTCTTCAGAAATGCCGACTCGGTCGGCCATCTGCTTGATAAAGTTTTCCATTAGTAAGTGATCACCCTGCCCAATTCCTTAGCATGCGCGACCCAAGACTCGATCTCAGACGCGCTCGGCGGCCTACGCACGAGCCCTTTCTCTGCGATGGTCGCTGCAATGGCCTCGGCGAGGTTTGCAGGATTTCGCTGTGCGAGCTCGGGGACGGTATCAACGCCGGCGGCCTCAAGCAAATCGGAGTATTCCGAACCCACGCCACGAACGCGCATGAGATCCACGCGGTTCACCCATTCCAAAATCCGCGCGGCGGTTACGTCAATGCTAGTAGCCAATTTCTCGCGGCCAGCCGGCGATGCGCCCTGATCAATCAACGCCTCGGTACTGGCTACCCCGGCGGCTTCGAGCTTTGCGCCGAAAACTTCGCCGATTCCTTCAACTTCTTTAATATTCATGATCCTCCATTTCCACCCCCGCTCCCGGGGGTCGATAACCGTTTGTCGTCAGCGCTCTGCGGCTTGTTACGCTCCGCGATGCCTTCCGAGAATGCGATCAGCGCCGCCACCAAGTCCGAGGGCCGATAGTTAGCACCCGGGTCAGTGAAAAACGCGTGGTCCGCCGGCATTAGTTTCGCCGCTTTCAATGCATCTAAAGCTGACTCCGAAGTCAGTGCGAGACGACCACTCCCGATTGCCACCAGCAGCATCGAATTCGAAACTTCGTCGCGGCTTACCGGCGCGGCATCCTTTTGGAAGCCCTGGGGCAGAACGTCCAATCCTGCGGAGACATAGCCCCTCGCGACAGCCGTGAACAACTCGGCAAACTCAGAGCGAGTCACCGGTGCCCGCTGGCACCAAGCGCTGGCAGAAACTAGCAATAGGGCAAGGAAAGTAGGTCGCACTGCTAAAGATTATGCCCATCTCTGGCAGAATCTCACCGTGCGCCTTGCTCAAGTCGTCCCCGACATCCCATCCGGAGAACTGGAGGACGCGTACACCTATTCTGTGCCTGGTGAAATTGACGTGCAACGGGGTGACGCCGTGCTGGTTCCATTCGGCCACCGTATAATTGCCGGCTTTGTGGACTCTGTCACAGACAGCGCGCGCCCGGAAGGTGTTCGTTTGCGTGAAGTGCAAGAAAAGATCGAAGGCGTAAACCTGCCTGAGAACCTCCTGCTCGTCCTTGATTATCTAGCAGACGAGTTCGCCGTAACGCCCGGAGCCGCCTTTTCAGCCGCGATTCCTCCTGGCATCCGCACCCGCCTGACGACATACTACGAAGCTGCGGGCACTGGGGGCGACACCCCTTCGCAGGTCGCCATCTTGCGGGGCCTTGAGAAGCGCGGCCGGCTATCGCAACGCGCCCTCGTAGCAACCGCCGGCTATTCCGAAACGGGCCTGAAGTCGCTGCTCTCCGATGGAAAAGTCTCGAAATCTACTGGGTTGCCGACTGAGCGCAAAACCTCCAATTCCTCATACACGATCGGCGATCACACGAAGGCACGCCGGTTTATATCCGGCGAAGGAAAGCGTAAGCCGGCACAAGCCCAGTGCTTAGCCGCCATGATCGACGCCAATAGCACGGGGCTAAGCGTCCCCGAAATCGCGGCACTCACAAAGGTTTCAGAAGCGACTGTCAAAGCCGTCATCGACGAAGGCTTTCTGGTGAGTACCCCTGAATCAACAACCATTTCAACCGAAGCGCACCATCGCCTAAACGCCGGCCAGTCAGCCGCAGCACTGAAAATCGGAAACGCGATTTCGGCGGGCGGATTCCACAGATTCCTGCTGCACGGAATCACAGGAAGCGGAAAGACCGAGGTGTACTTGCGCGCCATCGCCAAAGCCCTGGAATCAGGTCGCAGGGCGTTGTTCTTGGTTCCTGAGATTGCACTTACCGCTCAAGTCGTGGCACAGTTGCGCGCGCGCTTCGGTTCGTCTGTCGCGGTCATGCATAGCGGCCTTGCAACTGGTGAAAGGCTACGCAATTGGAGACGCGCGTCAAACGGGCATGCACCGGTCGTTGTCGGCGCGCGAAGCGCAATCTTCGCACCTCTTTCAAATATCGGCGTCATCGTTATGGACGAAGAACACGACGGCAGCTATAAGCAAGAGAGCTCACCCCGATATGACGTTCGCCTCTTGGCCGAAAAGCGCGCCGAAATAGAAAACTGCGTCCTACTTTGCGGATCGGCAACACCCTCGATCAATACTTATTACCGCGCCAACAAAGGCGAATTCGAATTATTGAAACTGCCCAAGAGGGCAGCCGCAGTTTCATTGCCTGACGTGCATGTCGAGGACCTTCGCGAGTCCTATAAAAGCAAGAAACCATCGATGCTTTCAGATCGGTTGCGCAAAGAGCTGACCATTAACATGCAGCTCGGCGAACAATCGCTGCTTTTCATCAACCGACGCGCTTTCGCAAGATCGCTGCTTTGCAGAGATTGCGGGTTCTCGCCACAGTGCCCGCGATGTTCGGTAGCGCTGACCTACCACGCGCGACCGATATGGCTGAAATGCCACCACTGCGGTCATCGTGAAAAGCCGCGCGATCGTTGCCCGGCATGCGGCTCGTTGCGCATTAGACCGCTCGGCATAGGCACGCAAAAGGTGGAGCAATTCCTTACGAACGAATTCCCCGCGATGCGCATAGCGCGCCTCGATCGCGACGTCGCTTCCATAAGAGGTGCGGTGGACGAAGTATTCGCCCGGGTCCGCAGCGGTGAAACGCAAACACTAATTGGCACTCAAATGATCGCGAAGTGATTAGATTTCGAAAACGTCACACTCGTCGGAGTAATCGCAGCTGACGTCGGTTTATCGATACCGGATTATCGAAGCACCGAGCGCACCTTTCAATTAATTACGCAAGTATCGGGCCGTGCGGGAAGAAAAAAACCGGGGAGGGTCGTAGTGCAGAGTTTCTCCCCCGATCACCCGGCGATCCGTCTGGGCGCTTCACAAGACTACGAAGCGTTTTACGACGAGGAAATCAAAGAGCGCGAGGACGCGCAGTACCCGCCTTTCGTCCGCTTGGTTAACATTATCATTTCCGGCGTAAATCGGGAAGCCGTTCACCAAGAAGCGGACCGCGCAAAAAGTCTATTAGATGCCACATTACAATCCGCCGCTGTCTACGGTCCCGCCGAATGCGTTCTCGCAAGATTAAATGGGAATTGGCGGTCGCACGTTCTCGTAAAACTTCCAAACAGTTTTCGCATGAGCGAGTTTCCCCGCTCACGCGAATTCGAGCCGGCGTCCGGAGTGAACATCACGGTTGATGTCGACCCCGGCAGCCTGATGTAGCTATTTCTTGCGGGTGTAAGTGCCTTCCAAATGGCCCGACTCTGAATCCTTTTCGGTGGCGCTGAACTTGATAACATCCACAACGGAAAGGTCGAAGACAAATTGCATACTGTTCTCGCCGTTCAACGAGTTCGCAGCGAAGTGCAGTTTCTTGTCAGTGAACTTTCCTTGACTTTTACTAGCAGGTAAGGAGTAGGAATTCCCCGGCCGCCTTCCGCTCTCCGAAGGTTATCAATAGTTATCAACCGCCCGCTCGGCGATCTAGCCCGCTCGCCGTCCGACAATTAGCAACACGCCTGCGCCGACAGCTAGCATAATCGCGATGGCCGAATTGACGGGAATCCAATCTTCGCGTCTCATTTTGCCGAGAATTTCTGTCATTACCACAGGCAAACAGCCCCCCGCCCGCAACGGCACGGACCGCGCAAGGCGGTTAATCGGCATCCGTTAAGCGCCTTAAGCGGCGGCTATAACAGCATGTTTCATGGTCCCGATAACCGACTGTTGCCGTGAGCCCAACCCCGCCAAGACGACGGGGAGCGCGCGATTGCGTGCCTCAAGACCACACGATAGACACGGTACACTCAGAGCATGAACCGTATGTGTGCCCTCATCGGCGTCGCGCTCTTTGCTTCGGCTGCCGGCTTCGCGCAAACGTGGGACTCGAAGCGCGTCGCCACGCTCTCGCCCGAGGCCGCGACGGCGCGATATGCCAAGATTTTTCCCGGTCCGACGACTCTGGAGATAAAGAGCGGCGTTGACCTTTACAAACTCCGCTACCGGGCGCACGACGGAAACACCAAAGTGCATGTGAGCGGTCTTCTTGCGCTGCCGCATAATGGCGCTCCGAAGGGCCTGGTGATTTTCTTCATGGGGTTTACCACCGACCGAAGGAATTCTCCATCCCTTTACGCAACGAACAAGAACCCGGCGCTCGATGCCGTGGTTCTGGCTTTCTGCATTGGCGGGTATGCGGTGGCGATTCCGGATACGTTTGGCCTGGGCGATGACAAGCGCGCGCACCCGTATACCTTGGGGTCGGTGAATTGCCAAGCTGGGATCGACATGATCGACCCCGCTCGCGAAGCCGCGCGAAAAGCGAAAGTAAACACGGGGCCGAAGCTGTTCGTTACCGGTTACTCGGAAGGTGGCGGAATGGCCATGTGGATGGTAAGGAAGCTGGAACGGCTGCGAATGGCGGGCCACGCGCCCGATATGGCCGCGCCGATGGCTGGCCCTTACGATATGAGCGGCACGATGGCGAAGTGGCTTGTTGCCAAGACTCCCGATGCTGCCGTGCGGGCATTCAAATTTGTAGCTAGTGCGTACATCGCGCTTGGCATTCAGTCGCGAACACCGGGGCTCAAGTTGAATGACTACTTCATTCCCTCGTTCGCCTCGTATATCCCCTTAGTCTACAAGCAGACTCTGACCGAAGAAGAGCTGGGCAAGAAGATGCTGCTCAAAGGGACTCAACTCGGCGCCCTCCTCTCGACCGAGCGCGTGCTTACCCCTCGTTTTCGCAATGCCCTTAAGTATGGCGACTCGCAAGACCCCGTTATGCGCGCAATGAAGGATAACGACAGCTACGACTGGCAACCGCGCACCAAGATGCTGCTCCCGTACGTTCCCGGCGACCAGATCGTCCCGGACGAAAACACAAAGAAGGCTGCCAAGATAATGGAGCCGACGGGCAACGTGCGTGCGATTTCCCTTGACCCAGGTTTAGACCACGTCACGGGTTTCGTTCCTGGGCTGATTATCACACGACGGTTCTTCGATGGAGGCTTCGCCGGGGTCGAACTAAGCCAGTCCGCCGAGATGGTCCGCCCCGGCGGAGAGGCAGATTTCGTTGACAAGGTGTGGAGGGTGAGCGAATCGTCGGGCGTCGCGCCGGGCCAGCTCTATGTCTTCTTGTCCGAAGGCACGCTGGTAATCGCCTCGCCTAATGGCACACCTTCGCTCGGAACGTGGAAGTACGAAGGCGGCGCGCTCACGATGGCCGAAGAGGGCATCTCCCGCAGGGTGGACATCCTGACGCTCACGAACGACGTTTTCAAGATTCGAATCCATAGCCCTGGCGAGCCCGTGCGCATCACCTTGGTTCCTGCTAAGGTGTAGGCCGCAGTATCTCGGTCGTCCGCCTCGCACAGCTTCCAGCACTACCACAGCGCGGGGAGACATCGACGCCTGAATCTCTGTTTGTTTTAAAAATCCGAGCTCTCTCATCGTGCACGGCCAGCTTGACCGCGAAGTTCTGGGCGAAGGAGATCAGCTCGGTCTCGGT
>JBDSVQ010000076.1:0-4558 GCA_039927135.1 Fimbriimonadales bacterium
CCGAATCCGCTTGAATTTCCCAATTCGGATGGCTCACGTCAACAACGTGAATCAGAAAATCGGAATCCGTGACTTCTTCTAGCGTCGCTCTAAATGCCGCGACCAAATTGTGCGGCAAATTGCGAACAAAGCCGACTGTGTCGGTTAGGAAAACGCTATACCCGCTAGGCAATGCCACCTTGCGAGTAGTGGGGTCGAGCGTTGCAAAGAGCATCGGGTCGACGAACACCTCGCTACCGGCAAGCACATTCATGATCGTGCTCTTCCCGGCGCTTGTGTATCCTACGAGCGATGCAAAAGGAAACGGATTCTTCCTGCGGCTTTCGCGTTGCCGTTGCCGAATTTGGCGAACGTCATCTATCTCTTTTGTCAGGTGAGCAATTCGATCTTTAATGCGCCGCCGGTCTGCCTCGAGTTTTGTCTCGCCGGGCCCGCGCATTCCGATGCCGCCTTTCTGCCTTTCAAATTGCGTATACGCCGCCGTAATTCGCGGCATGAGATAGCTGTATTGCGCAAGTTCTACCTGCAGTTTTCCTTCGCGTGTATGTGCGCGCTGCGCAAATATATCTAGGATCAGCTGTGTGCGGTCTACGACCTTTTTGTTAAGCTCGGTTTCGAGGTTGCGGTGTTGAACGCCGCTCAGCTCGGTATCGAAAATGAGGACTTCCGATGAAGTGTCGAGCGCGGCTGTTAACACCTCTTGCACCTTGCCCTTCCCGATGTAGGTTGCGGACGTCGGCCGACTGACGCGCTGGTGTATCGTGCCGACCGGCACGACTCCCGCGGCTTCGGAAAGGGCGAAAAGCTCTTCCTCGGCGTAGACGTCTAGGTCTGCCTCTTCATGCACCAACACAAGCACTGCCCGCTCGGCGGGCAGTGCTGTGTCTGATGCAACTCGTGGCATTAAGTGTAGTTACGACTTTTAGAGGCGAATTTCGAACAACTTCACGCCGGCGGAAAACGAAATGCCGCTGAAATTGATGCCTTCGAACTTGCTGTACCAGTCGTACCGTGCCTCGATGTAGAAGCGTTGGCTAAAGCTAATGCCCAACGCTGTGTTAGCGTTGATGCCAAAGCCGGATTTGTCCACACCGAAAGAATCGCTGTTGACGCGGGCGTAGTACGGACCGACGCGAACGGCGACGTAGGGCATGAAGTCGGTCGAATCACTGAACGACCGCGTGAAGCCAAAAGTGAGCGGGATGAGCGTGACATCGTTCCTGAGAACGGTGCCTCCACCTTTGCCTTCAGGCACAAAGAGGTCGTTGCTGCGCTTCAGGAATCCGAGATCGAACGTAAAGCGCCAATTGCCCGGCTTCTGAAAGCTGAGGGGCGTGACGCCGATTCGGAACCAGGATTTTCCAAAGACTTCCTTGACATCACTATTCGTGGGCAAGAAAAGTCCGAGATCGACGCCGACCGGAATCTGCGCCATCGCACCAACTGCGGCTCCAGTTGCGATAAGAACCAGCGAAAGCTTTTTCATAGTCTCCTCCAAGTTTATTGAACTAAGTTGGCCGTGAGGCCGTTTCGAGCCGGCAGCTTTGTCCCCCCATCACGGCATCGTGCCCCGGGCGGGGTATATCAGTGCTATGCAAGGCCCTGTGCGGATTAGTATAACCGCCGAATCACCAGATTGTGTGCCGGAATACGCTTCGACCCAGGCTGCGGGCATGGATTTAAGGGCAAATGAGGCCGTGGAACTAGCTCCGATGGCGCGATTTGCCGTAGGAACGGGCATCAGAGTTGCGATTCCAGAGGGCTACGAGGGCCAAGTTCGCCCACGTTCCGGATTGGCGCTTAAGAAGGGACTGTCTATCCCGAATGCGCCGGGAACGATTGACGCGGACTATCGGGGCGAGGTGAAAGTTATCCTGATCAACTTGAGCGGCGAGCCGATTAAGATCGAGCGAGGAGACCGGATCGCGCAGCTGGTGATCTGCCCAATTGTTCGCGCCGAACTTCTCGTTTGCGATGAGCTTCCGGAGACGTCGCGTGGTGAAGGCGGCTTCGGTAGTACGGGGGTTGGATCGTGAGGCTATGCGACAAATGCTTTTGCGTGCTGCAGGCTGAAGCGACGTACTGCGAGGAATGTGGCGCCCCGCAAGGGAGCAGCCCGGGCAGCGATTCGATCGTGTATCCCGAAATCGCGCGCGCCAATTTGCTCCGGTTAAAGGGCGATCTGGACAGCGCCGAGAAAGTTTGCCTTGCGGTTCTGCGCAGGTTTCCAAACAATCCGGCAGCCCACGGCATGATGGGCGACCTGTGTTTCGAAGCCGGCAAACTTGAAAACGCGAAGCAATGGTACGAAATGGCGCTCGACCTTACGCCCAACGACGAAGGGCTGCGCCGCAAGTTAAAGGCGATCGACGAGTCGTCTGCCAAGCAGATGTCGGATGCCGGGCTGGCTGGTTTAGAGATTCAGCCGCGATCCGGCGGAACGATTGCCGCTATGATCGGCGTGGTCGTTTTGATCGTTGCCCTTGCAGGGCTCATGTTTTGGCTTGGCTACGCCAACAAGAAAACGCGCGCAGATGTGATCGACCCAATCTCCGTGAACGGCGAAGCACCGCCCCGAATCGCTCCGTCGATCGATGACGTAACTCCGCCGGTGACGCAACCCGAACAGCCAGGCCCTAGTCCAGGCAACGTAAGCGGGATGACGGCAGAGGAGACGGCTGCCAGAGCGGCGATCCAGGCGGAACTTGGGGAGCTTGGCGCCCGGGTTGGTGGTCTCGTTATTGATGCCTCCGGCTCGGTAGCAACCGTAACCGGCGCGCAATCCGACCAGATGGACGCAGCGCAAGTTGGCGCGTGGCTCGTGAAGCGCGGATCACCCCAAGCGTATGTGCGCATCGTTGACCCGAGCACACGCAGCGTGCGGTTCTCCGGAACGGTGACGAAGGCAGCCCTCGATGCCGTCACAGCCGAACCGGGAACGCCCGAATGGGCAACTGCGGTTCTTACGACTGGGTAGAGTTCACCCAGGAGGCATGATTTCAATATGAGAAGAATATTTGTATTCGCGGCGGCAATCGCCGTCACCACTTCCGCGTTCGCGCAACTCGATGTCGTCGATGCCCAAGGCAAAAAGGTTGGCACCGCCACACACACGCTCTCGACCGCCGGAGGCAAGATCACCAACAAGCTCACGATGAAGATGTCCCAGCAGGGCGCAAGCATCAACATGACGATGATCTTCATCCACACGGCCGTCGGAGACCCCGTCACGTACACGCTGAATATGGGCATGACCGGGCAGGGCTCAACCATGAAGGCCGACGGCAAGGCGACCTTCAACGGCAAGAAAGCCACGATCGTCATGGACGCGATGGGTCAGAAGCAGAACAAGACGGCCACCGCGCCTGGAACCGTACGAGACCCCTCGGCGGTTTGGGTAACCGGCAAGGTCCCAGCAGTTGGCACCAAGGCCACGTACTACCAACTCGATCCGATGGCGGGTACTTTTTCTAAGACCACCACGACGTACCACGGCCTCCGAGACCTCAAGGTTGGCGGCAAGGCAGTCAAAGCGCATTGCGTGGCAACTGTCGAGGGCACAACGACGAGCAAGTTTTACTTCACATCCAAGGGCGAATTGCTAAAGCTTGAGAGCCCACAGTTCAACATCGTCAAGCGATAATCATGTCTGAGCGGACGCCCGCACAAGCGGTTCGAGCCGCTCAGCATAGCTTCGTCCTCGAATGGGGGCGCATGAGCAGCAGTTGGGGAATTAACCCGACGATGGCGCAAATTCATGCGCTCCTTTTCATATCCGGCGAGCCGATGGCCATGGACGACATCATCGACCGCCTCGGGATCTCACGCGGCAACGCATCCATGAACCTGCGAGACCTCATCGACTGGGGCGTCGTCCGCAGGTTCCGAAACCCCGGCGACCGGCGAGATACCTACGTCGCCGACACCGATCCGATCACCATGATCTCCCGCGTCGTCCGAGAGCGCAAGAGAAGGGAGATCGACCCAACCGTCGATGTCCTCAAGAATTGCCTCCACATGGCATCCGGCGACAGCGACGTCGAGGCCGAGTTCCGAAAAAAGGTCCAGGTTCTTCTCGAGCTGTTCGACCTCATCGACGCCGCCTTCAAATTCGCTATGGTGAGCGACGACCGCGCGAAGTGGCTTTTCGAGCGAAGAGACGATATCAAACGTCTTCTCCAGCAGATGGGCGACTCGCAAAAAGATGCATAACCCCTGGAAAGTCCGCGGCCTGATCCTGCTGGGCATGGCGGTTTTGGCCTGCGTGCTGTTCGCGAGCGAGATATGGCAGGTCGTACTCATCGTCCTCGCCGCCATCGCGGTCTTCGTCTACGCGCTCAAAACCGCGACTGCCGACCCCTACGACCTGCGCGAGTTGGACCTCCTCGAGCACAAGTTCACCAACCTAAGCGTCGAGAGCAAAACCGCCATCTGCCCGCACTGCGGCGAGGAGTACCCGGCCAAACGAAGCCTCTGCCCGCACTGCTTTCGCGCGCCGTAGCCCACCGTCCGCCATTCCCGGTAGGCAAAACGCGACAAAAGGTACACCTTCAGTCAC
>JBDSVQ010000077.1:0-3530 GCA_039927135.1 Fimbriimonadales bacterium
GCAGCAGCCGCTCTTCGTCGGTTTGCTGGGCAAAAGCCGCACAATAAACAAGCGCAAAAATCCCTGTTAGATATCGCATCTAATAGATTGGACGATGCAAACGGCGAAATTACATCGCGACTGCGCCGACGCCTTCGATAACGCCCGCAACTTGCTTAATCCAACCGCGTAGCTGGGCCGCCTTGGCAACCCGCTCAACCGCGACAGCATAGGCCGCCAACCGCGAATCGACGCCGTGCTTCTTTCGCGCATGTAAGAACGCGGCGAACGCTTCCGTCATCGTTTCATCCAAACGCTGGTGCACGACCGACAACTTCCAGCGATCGTAAGACGCATTTTGTACTTGCTCGTAATACGAGACCGTAACGCCGCCGGCATTGCAAAGAAAATCTGGAATCACGAACACGCCTTTGTCGTGGAGGATCCGATCCGCCTCAAGCGTTGTTGGCCCATTGGCAAGTTCGGCGACGATGCTCGCTTTGATGGATGCGGCGTTGTCCGCGGTGATCGCGTTCTCGAGCGCGCTCGGGATCAGGACATCGACGTCCAGCTCCAGCAGTTCTTCGTTGGTGATCTTGCGACCGCCGTGCTTCGTCACAGTGCCTTTCTCGCGCTTTGTCGTAGCAGTCGCCTGGTACGGAAGCCCTTCCTCGTTATAGATGCCGCCCTTTGAGTCGCTTACTGCGACGACTCGGGAGCCGAACAGCTCTTCCACTAGTCGGTGGGCGTGCATGCCGGCGTTGCCGTAGCCCTGAATAGCAACGGTCGCGCCGGAGAGGTCAATCGCCAGTTCGTTGGCGGCTTCGCGCAGCGTAATCATGCCACCGCGGGCAGTCGCGTCGTCGCGGCCTGGGGAGCCACCGACTTCGAGCGGCTTGCCGGTGATCACCCCTGCGGCTTTGTGGCCGACCATTGATTCGTATTCGTCCATCATCCATGCCATCACCTGAGGCGTGGTGTACACGTCGGGGGCGGGGACGTCGATATCCGGGCCGATCAGGTGGCCGACCTTGCGCATGTAGCCTCGGCTCAGGCGCTCGAGCTCGCCTTCGCTCAGGCGCTTCGGGTCGCAAATAACGCCGCCTTTGCCGCCGCCGAGGGGGATGTCGACGATGGCGGTCTTCCACGTCATCCATGCCGAGAGGGCGCGGACGGTGTCCACGGTTTCCTCGGGGTGGAAGCGGATTCCGCCCTTGCAGGGGCCGCGCGCCGAGTTGTATTGGACGCGGAAGCCGGTGAAGACTTCGGTGCGTCCGTCGTCCATTCGGACCGGGATTCGCACGGTGTGCTCGTCCATCGGCTCTCGAAGGAGGGCGCGAGCCTCGTCGGAAAGGTTAAGAAGATCGGCTGCCGCATCGAATTGCGCCTGTGCCTGCTCGAAAATATTCGTCATCGAAAGTGTGTCCACTCCACTGTGGATAGGGCAAAAGGTACCCCGAATGAAGCAAGGACGTCCCAAACGGGCCGACTTGAGCGTATATATCATAGAGAGGACCGCAGTTGCCCCTCGGGAGAAAACTGAAATGATCACATTGATAGCCGCGATAGCGGTGACGCCCATGGCGCCGCCGGATGCCGCAGAAACCATCGTTCGCGCTCAGTCCGCAGAGATCGTACGACACTTTATGGATCGGGACATGACGCACATGATTCGACACGTGCACCCGACCCACGGCGTGCGGTTTTCGCCTTACCCGGCTCTGACCAAGAGCGACAAGGTATTCACACCGCAGCAGGTGCTTGGCCTTTTCACTAATCGAACCGCGTTTGCTTGGGGAATGTATCCGGGAACAGGCGACCCGATTAAGATGACTTTTTCGGAATACTACAAGCGCTTCGTTTACGCCCGCGATTTCTCGCAAGCACCGGAGTTGACGTATAACACCGTCGCCCGCGCCGGTAACGTCGGCAACAATTCCGCGACGTTTTTCGAAGGCTCGCGCTTTATTGATTATCACTGGCCGGGAACGGAAGCTAACGCAGGCAAGGATTGGAAAAGCTTGCGGCTTGTGTTTATGCCGTGGAAGGATAACTGGCTTCTGGTTGCCGTTGTTAACGACGAGCACATCGAATAGCCGTCTCTGCTTTGTTTTGGAAAGCGTCGCATTTTCTTGCGGCGCTTTTTCTTTTGTATGAGATTTTCATTTTCACGTTCCTCCTCTATTGCCCGTCGGTTTTTGCACGAGTTCTCATTTTTGCGTTTTTCACTTTTCGTGAATTCTTCCGGCTCGAAGGGTGCCTTTGGCGTGTTGGTTGAAACGCACCTATATATCCGGCGCGTTCGGGGCCGAATGTCAACCAGTTTTGGGTGATTTACTGTTTAGGCAACGCACAGGCACGGACGCAAACGGACGGGGATCGGAGTGGGAAGGGTTTATAATGGATGCATGGCGTGGAAAGGATTCTTGCTGCTGATCTCGCTAGCAGTTCTGGCAGGGTGTGCGAGGGTCGAGAGCACGTGGGTCGCCGGGTATCCGTATATTTCCTACCATATGCCGGTATACAAGATTCGGCTCTACACAGACGGCAGGTTTTCCGGCGAAGCTAGTCACTCAAACGGGGGCAGTGAAGGGATGGGCTGGGGTCGCGTGTACGGCGAATACGAGCGCGATGCGAATAGGATTAAGCTCACGGGCAAGCACAAACTTGCCGTGAGCGGAGAAACGATTGACCTTGATTTGGAGTTTGTGTGGAAGGACGTCGCGTTCCAGAGTCCGAGTGGAATGGTCTTGACAGAGGGTGGCGTCGATTGAGCTGCTGGAAGCTTCGAGGATTAAATGAGAATCATCTCGAAGTTTCATGACTATTACGACTCCGCGATGGGATACGGGCAAGATCCTGCCCTGATTTACAACCGCGTGACCGAGGAAGTCAACGTGACTTCGTGGCTGTGGGATCGGCGCATCATTGATCTGCTCGAGTGCCGGACGCACTATGTTCGACCCGTCGCGCTCGCCTTTTGTGGGAAGATCTATCCGATCTGGCCCGATCAACTCACGAAGCTTGATCATGAGTTTCTTTCGAACGACTCTTCACGCGATTGCACCCTCGCAGTGGAAGGGCTAGTTAAGCAGGCACAGACCGCGCTTGCCGGGCACAAGCGTTTTTGGCAAGTTCGGCGAGACTTTGACAAACACATCGACTCCGAATCGAGGAGCGTTTCGTATGCGCACAAAAAGTCGCAACAGTTTCGCGCCACTAACATCGACGACCGCATTTTTCGAGATTTGAATTGTCCATCGTTTGTGGTTCTCGACGTCCGCACTTGGCGTCACACGCGTACGTTCAGTGGAAGAATCGTCAAAAACCCTCGACTGGCGACGCTTGGCTTCCAAAAGGAAATGGATGCGTTTACTGCGTTTCAGGAAATTGCCATGTTCCTCGGTTCCAACCTTGCTGCCGAGCCGATCGCCCCGGACACTGTTGGCGACGATGAGTTGATTGCGAGGTCGAAAGGGTTCGATGAGCAGAGTTTCCGAACGGCGGCACCGGGCCAGAAGAAACTTAACAGAAAACAAAATCGGCAAGCG
>JBDSVQ010000078.1:0-3782 GCA_039927135.1 Fimbriimonadales bacterium
TTCCCTCGCCCTTTAGCACGTAATACGGAACGATTTCCTCGCCTGCTGCGCCAATTTTCAAGGACTGATATTGCAGTACCGGAAGGGATCGCGCCGAGCCCACTCTTGGCAACGGCACTCGGGGCGAGGCACGCATCCATTCTAAGGTTGCTATATCGAGTTCCGCTCGCTCGTCGCCATCGCTCTCAGCAAGGATGCGATCCCCTTCATAAGTCAGGTACATCCCAGAGGGGATGGCTATTTGCTTCGACAATGTCCCGGATTGCGATACTATCTGAAACACACGTTGTTTGTTCAGCGTTACAAGTGCGTGGCGGCCGCCTTCCGTGAAATTGGGCCAAGAGTTTTCGGCAACGAGTTTGGCAATTCCGTCAGTCGTTACTTGGATAACGGCATTGTGCTCATTCACCGATCCCGTAGCGACAAGGGCTCTGCCGGCGCCCCAATAAACGGCTGCGACCTTTTGCGTGTCGCCCTTCCAAATCGCCTTGCACGTGCGGCTTGCCGCCGTCCAAAGATGCAACGCCGGACGACCATCCTCCGTTACAACGAGCAGAGCGTGCTTGCCGTCTTTCGATGGCGCGGCCCACGCAACATCTCGTTCGCAAACTGGAATCTCCCTGCCCAGTGAGTAAGCGAATTCGCCGACAAATAGATGTGAGGCAGGTTCAGCCTGAATTAGAATAATCATTTGTGGTTTCCGGTACTGACTACGCCCAACATGATAACTCGGAATTCGCCGCGATGCATCGAAAGTGAGACTTAAGTCCCGCAGAGGTCGGTCCTACAGTCGATGCGCCACGCCCAAGGGCTATGGGCTCGCATGGCACGATGCTGGTACCCTTTTACGCATGAAGAAGCCCTCCAAGAAAGAGATACGCGATAGATTAGAGAAGCTGAAGGGAGAAAAGCCTGGACCGCCCGGGACGTCCCCGCCCCCGGTTGGGAAGCCCGAGCCGAAGAAGGCGAACAAGAACCGGATCAGAAAGCAGGGGGTCTAGGGTCCGTCTTTGGGAATCGAAGTGTTCGGCGGTTGCCGATGGTTGTCCCTTTTGCCAATTAGGTCTCCTTGCTTCCTAGTTTGCCAACGCGGAATCGCTTCACGCGCTGGCCCATCGCGATGGGTTCCAAACTACGCGGTCCATCAAGCCCTTAGGTCTAAAGTCCGTAAGTTATTCGACTTACGTCACTACTGTGTAAGACTCTTCAGACAGTGGCAACCGTGACACCTCTACGTGAGTCAGCACGACCCTACCAGGGTGGGGCCTGGCACGTCAACCTGCTCGGCAGGCTGGAGGTCGTGTCGTCATCAAACGAAGTTGTGCGATTTCGCTCGCGCACGGCTGCTTCGCTGCTGGCGTTCCTAGCACTAAACAAGCACAAGGAGAGGTCAAACGACGTCCTGCAAGAGATGTTTTGGCCGGATAGCGACTGCGACCGGCAAGCCCAAAACCTACGAAGGGCGGTTGCGGACTTGCGGCAAGTTCTCGAGGCGGGCCGCCCGTTGGGGTCGGTTCTGGTTACGAGGCGCAGTTTCGTTTCCCTCAATCCGGTGTCAATCTCGACGGACGTAGAGCGATTCACCGAGCTGACGTCGCGTGCATCCGGTGCCTCAGATGGTTCTTTGTACGAAGCTCTTGCCCTCTATGCCGGGCCGCTGCTTGCGCCCCTACACGATTCTTGGATCCTATCGGAACGTATGGGATTGGAAGAGAGTTTCGCGCAGCTAGTTGTGCAAGCTTGCAGCCAAAAGGCGGACTCCGATTCGATCCGTATCGCTCGCACCGCCGTTGCAGCCGCGCCGTTACGCGAGGACATTCACATCGCGCTGATCGCCGCTTACCGACGCGCCGATATGGAAGTGGAGGCGCTGCGCCAATACGAAGAGCTTGAGCGCATCCTCCATGAAGCGTGGGGAGAGCGTCCTTCTGAAAGAGCGCGACTGGCGCTCATGGCTGAATTGCAAGAACCCCCCATCGCAACGACAAACGGCGAAGGCTGGGAAAATTCTGGCGGCGCAATGCCGATAACTTCGGAGTTCTATGTTCGGCGCGAAGCTGACGAGCAGGTCGAACACTTGATTCTCAGGCACGAAGGTGTCGTTCTGCTGCAGGGCCCGAGGCAGGTGGGCAAGAGTTCGCTACTGGCCCGAGTGCTGGCTTTTGCGCGGTCGGCCAAAACGCAAGTCGTCCTCACGGATGTTCAGGCAATGGGCAGCTCGCAGCTTCTCGATGGCGATGTGCTCTACAAGACACTTGCGCACAGTTTCGCTTCTCAACTGGGCCTCGACTTAGATTTACCCAGCGCGTGGAGCGAGTGGCTCGGCCCTAATGCAAACCTTGATACCATCATGGGGCGAATTCTTGAACGGGTGGACGGGCCAGTTTGCTGGGCAATCGACGAAGCCGACCTGCTGTTTGACAAACCCTATACAAACGATTTCTTCGGGCTGCTTCGAAGCTGGCACAACCGGCGAGCCCTCGATCCTGCCGGGCCGTTTCAAAAACTGACACTCTTGCTAACCTATGCAACAGAAGCGCATATCTTTATTTCGGATCTCAATCAATCGCCGTTTAATGTTGGTGTGCGGATTGGGTTAAAGGACTTTTCCGAATCGGAAGTACGCGCACTGCAAACGAAACATCGCAGTGTTCCGGAGAAGTCCTGGAAAACGGTTATGGAAGTTTGTAACGGCCATCCTTACTTAACTCAATGTGGTTTTGATTTCCTTGCGAAGGGCGGAAGTGAGAAGAGTCTTCGCGAAAGCGCCCTACGGCAGGACGGTCCATTTGGGTCGCACCTGAACCGCGTGTTGGTTACGATTTCCCAAAGCCCGGAGATACTTTCGGAAGTGAAACGCCTATTGTTTGGCGACCTGTTTACGAATCCGACAACGCGCTATCGGTTGCAGTCTGCCGGTGTCATTTCGATTTCGGAGACCGGTGCGCCAGAGTTCCGCGTTCCGATATACGAATCTTACTTGCGAGCGGAAACACTTTAATTACTTCCAAGGCAGGCTGTGCCAGATGCGAACAGCGCCATCCGGGCACACCATAACGAGGTCGCGGCCGTCACGACTGAATGTACTTGTTTCGTAAACGTTCGACTGGGCAGTAAACTCAAGCGGAGAGTAGCGCAGAGAGCCCACTTCTGAACCGTTTGTCGCATCCCACAGCGTGGTGGAGTTCTCAAATCCGGACGTTATTACTCGATCGCCATCGGGAGAAAAGTGTGTTCGGTTAATTAAACTTCCAGACTTCAATTCGGCGATTCTCTTCCCGGTAGCGATGTCCCATAAGCACGCACCCTCGCCCATAGCACCCGCCAACTGTCTTAGGGTCGGCGAATATGTCAAATTGCCGGGGTAGTCACCAGGTGTATCAATCTGTACTATTCTAGAGCCCTTTCGAGTATCGTAGACGTTGATGCACCCATCGGTCTTCGAGGCGCCCCTTATCACCGAGACTGCGATTTCAGTGCCATTTGGGGAAATGGCAAGCCCTTGGAAGCGATCATTTGTAGTCCACCGTCGAATCAGTTTCCCATTGACGCTTGAGTACAGCGAGACGTACTTTCCCCCCATGTGAAGCATCGCAATTAGGGCTCCGTCTTTGGTCGAATCAACCACGAATGCTCGACTTTCCACCGGCGGCATCTCCTCATATCGAAACCGACAGAGCACTTGCATGGTGTGAGTGTCGATAACCGCACAATTGTCGTCACGTGGGTCAACCGCCGGCTCAATAAAATAGATAAAAAGCAGGTTTCCGTCGCCTAGTTTC
>JBDSVQ010000079.1:0-6996 GCA_039927135.1 Fimbriimonadales bacterium
GAACGCCGGGGATGATCCCCTCTCGCCGAGACAGCCAAACGAGGGGCGTCCATCTTCGTGCCACTCCCAACGGGCACGACCTCCGAGCCCACATAGACAGTGCACGAAAGCCAGAAAAGCGCGCAAAACGTCGCGGTCGCCACCCCGTGGCCAGCGCAGGTCTCGCGCGCCTTGCGCCGTATGGATTAATTCGCTGAAACGGCGTTCGGCGTCAACCGAATCAGCCGGTGATTCGCATCGAGACGATTTTGTCGCCGAGGCGGATCGTCTTTAGGATGTCGAGGCCCTGGATCACTCGCCCAAACGCAACATAGGTTCCTTCCAGGAACGGCTGCGGGCCGAGGGTGATGAAAAACTGGCTGTCGCCGCTGTTGGGGTTTTCCTTGTCGCGGCTTAGCCCAACCGTTCCGTTGGCAAACGCCAAGTCGTTCTTCTCAAACGGCACCTTGGTGCCGCTTCCGCCTGTGCCAATGCGGGCATCTGTGAGCGGCAGGGTTTTCGTAAGCGGGTCTCCGGTTGTGACCACGAACGGGCGTGGCTTGTTCTCAACCCTGTGGAAGAGGATTCCGTTATAGAAACCCGAGCGGACCAGCCGCTGAAAATGCTCAACGGTCTTCGGTGCCTTGTCCGGATATAACTCCATCACAACTTGACCGCGATTCTCGATCGTCATTTCCACGCGGGGAGTATCGATCGTGGCGGAAGCCATTCCTATGGCGAGTGTTGCTAAAAGTGTTGTCATGCCTACCTACCACTTAGACGCAGGGCTTCGGCATTAGTTGCGACTACGATTCGAGCCGTCTGCCCAGACCGTCCTCGCTGACGGTGCCCGTGAGCATCAAAATGCCGTCGATGAACGGCCAGACGTAGCCGAATCCGCACGATGCCATGGTGACGACAAGCTGCAGGATTCCGGCAACGGGAAAGCCAAGGTACATCCTGCCGACACCGGGAAGGAGAATGTTGAGCACACCCCCTGCCACGCGGCTTAGCGGGCTGCGAGGCTTATCGGGGATCAGGTAGGCGGACTCCCGACCGGCAAGATGATACGGTCCGGTGACCGGCGGCCCGAAGGGAGTAGGTGGCGGTGGCGGCGTGGGCATCTTCGGCTTGAAAAGGTCGACCTCAGCGGCGCGTTGCCAGTCCGTCATACCTTCGCACCACACGAAGGTTTCACGCGAAATGACACCGCATGAGGCGAGGTCCAAGGCATGATCTTCTGGCAATGGGCCCACCTGGCCGAACTTACCGACGTAATACCACTCGCTCGAACTCATGCTTATGCTGTCAAAAGGTACCTGGTATGCCACGCTCTCGTTGCTCCTTTCAGAAGGAAACGCGCAGCGGGTAGGGAAGTGCGCCCTCTCTGGTCAGGTTTCACGATAAGTTGAAACGTACCTAGTCGTACGAGTACTTGTAGCGGCTCAGGAACGTCGGAATGTCGAGGCTGGCGGTTGGCTCTTCGAGGACGGATTCGAGCCGCATCTCCGGCTGATCCTGCGGAGCGTTCGCAGCATTGACCTGGTCCATCGTCCGCACGCCCTCTCCGCGAACGCCGTCCAAACCGGCGGCGAGGATGGTGACCTTGACTGTGTCTCCAAGCTCAGGCTTGCAAACGTGGCCGACGATGATGTTGGCATCAAGCGGGTCGGTGAACTGGAGTAGGTACTCCATCACATCATGCGCTTCGCCGATGGTGAAATCGGTTCCGGAGGCGATGTTGACGAGCAGCCGCTCCGCGCCGTCGATATTCTTTTCGAGCAGCGGGCTCGTTGCGGCAGCCTCGGCGGCGGCTCTTGCCCTGCCTTCGCCCTCGGCGGTGCCGAGTCCCATCATTGCTGCTCCCGCATCCTTCATGATCGCGCGGACGTCGGCAAAGTCTACGTTCATCACGCCGGGAATCAGGATTATATCGCTGATGCCCTGAACACCCTGTCGAAGCACGTCATCGGCTTCGCTGAAGGCCTCCTGCATGGTCGCTTTCTTGTCGACGCACTCAAGAAGCCGGTCGTTCGGAACGACAATGAGCGTGTCAACGAATTGCGCGAGCGCTGCCGCGCCTTCTTCGGCGGCTGCGCTGCGCTTAGCGCCTTCGAAAGCGAAAGGTTTGGTAACCACGCCAACGGTGAGGATGCCCATTTCCTTTGCGATCCTCGCGACGGTCGGCGCCGCTCCGGTGCCGGTGCCACCGCCCATCCCGGCGGTGACGAAGACCATGTCGGCGTCCTTTACGGCGGCCTCGATTTCGCGCAAGCTCTCTCGCGCTGCTGCTCGGCCGACTTCGGGATCGCCCCCCGCGCCCAGTCCCTTCGTGATCTCGGCTCCCAGTTGAACCCTCTTACTGGCTTTCGAAACTGCGAGCGCTTGGGAATCTGAGTTCATGGCTATGAACTGCACGCCCATTACGCGGGATGCGATCATGCGGTTGACGGCATTGCAGCCGCCTCCGCCTACGCCTATGACTTTGATGTTCGCTCGCGGTGTGTAAAGGCCTTCGGATGGTTGGTTTGGGTTGATCATATCGGGACGTTTTCCTGACATGGGAAGGGACGTCCGCCAATGATTAAAGGATGCTAATCAACGCTCTACATTCGGTGTCTTGGAGCAAGCACCATAACTCCGGGGCCAATGACGATGAACGTGTCATCGGCAGCTCCACAGGCATGTGCAAGATGGCGGAATGCGATACCGGATTATTGACTTCGGGTCATGAAACCGGGACGAAAAACTGCCGGTATAATTGATTGAACGTTCAATGAGCGCTTTGGAACTGAGGCAAGAGGCACATGAGGGGCGGCGAAATCAGCTGATAGACGCCGCCTTAGCGCTGTTTGCCGAAAAGGGTTACGAAAACGCGACGATCAAGGACCTCGCGGAGGCGTGCGGAGTCGCGCCGGGGCTGGTTTATCACTACTTCGACAGCAAGGAAGACCTGCTGCTGGCGGTTTTCGAGAAGCATGGTTTCGTGGCGGAATTGGAGCGTGTGCTGCTGCCTTCTTTCGACAAGTCGGCGCGTGAAGTGCTTTTGGAAGTGGTTCAAGGCTATCACGACCTTTTGGTAGAGCGCGAAAGTTTTGTGCGAATGATCGTGCGCGAAGCTATGACGAACCCGGACCTCGAGGCTCGCTGGACTTCGATGTGCAACACCGGCGTTAAGACGCTGGCGAAGTACCTTGATGCGCGTGTCGCAGCTGGTGAACTTCGGGCGCATGACACTGAGATTTCTGCTAGGATGCTGACTCACCCCGTGGTGGTCATGCGTTTGACCGCAGGACGTGGACAACTATCTTCCATCGTTAGTTGCTTGCTCGATGGAATTACCGCAGAAATAGGGAAGGAAAGAGAATGAGAAGATGCCTTACGGCATTACTTGCTGTTGTGCCGATGATGGCGCTCGGGCAGGAAGCACCGCCACTGACTTTGGAAGAGGCTGTTCGAATAGCGAAACAAAATGCTTACGAAGTTTTGCTGGCGGAGCAAGATGTGGAGTTTGCGCGCGGCGGGGTGGACCAAGCCAAGTCGGCTCTGCTGCCGAAGTTGAATGCTACGGCGTCGTACACTCGGTTCACGAGTGAGATCACGGCGGTGCTGGATCCCAAACAGCCGCCGATTGTGATTCGGCCGCTTGATCAAAAGAGCATTGCGCTGCAGTTGATGCAGGCGGTGGATATCTGGGGCATTTCGGGTTTGGCTGTAAGCGGCGCAAGGGCTTTGGAGCAGTCTGCACTCGCCAACCTGACTGCAGCAATGAACGACGTTGCGCTACTGGCAAAGACTTCGTTCATGGATGTTTTGCGCACTGACGAGCTGCTGCAAGTTTCGGAGGAACGAGTTGTGAACGTGACTGAGCAGTTGCGTGTAGCGCGCGTTCGCAATGAAGAAGGTCAGACGCCGCGTTTCGACGTTATTCGATTCGAAGCCGAGCTAGCGGCAGCCGAACAAGAGCGTTTGCTGGCTATGAACAATGCGCTACTCGCAGAGGCAGCGTTCAACCAAGCCCTAGCGAGAGATGTAAGCACGCCGGTCGAACTCGTCCCGCCCTCCGACCTGTTGAGGGTCAACGTCGAACTCGATGAGTTGATGGCGAAAGCAAAGGAATCTCGCCCGGAGCTGATCGCAGCGCGAAGAAGGCTGGATTATCAGAACCGGTTTAGACGAGCTCGCGAGAAGGGCAATCTGCCGGCGCTAAACCTTTCGGGAAACGTTAGCTACGATCCAGAGGGAGCCGGCTTGGGTGGCGCGACTGATGCGCTTTCGGCGACGGCAATGCTTTCGTTTCCTATTTTCGATGGCGGGCTCAACCGATCGTTGGTAAGGCAAGCGAAGGCCGACGAGCAGAAGGCGAAGATTGCGTTGGACCAAGCGACTCTGGGCGTGACGTTTGAGGTTCGCCAAGCATATTTGAACCTGCAGAGCGCTCTCAAGCAAATGGAAGTTGCCGGCAAGCAGCTTGTTTCAGCCCGTGAAGGGTTGCGAGTTGCCGAGCTGAGATATTTGGAGGGTGTCGGAACTCCATTGGAAGTTTCTGACGCAAATACACAGTTCGTGGCCGCGAGGACGGCGGCCGTCGACACGATTTATCGTTACCGAATAGCGGTAGCGAGTCTACAGCGGGCCATCGGGTCCGAGGAGTTTTGACAACGGAATGAAGCGAAATTTGATTCTGGGTGCGATCGGCATTGCTTTGATCGCTCTGATGTTTGCCTTGATCGGAAATCCAAACAAGCGCCAGCAAAAAGAAGCAGCGGCGCAAGAGGCGATTATTTCCGATACCACTGTGCCTGTTACGCTTACGCGTCCGGTAATAAAAACCATGCAAGCCACGCTTGCCCTGAACGGCCCGATTCGCACGCTAGGCGAGGTGGATTTGGGTTCGAAACATTCGGGAAGGATCGTGGCAGTTTCGGTCCAAGAGGGATCGAGAGTTCGAGCCGGCCAAGTCGTTGCGCGCGTTGACTCTGCGGTTTTAATGGAGCAGGTTAATCAGGCGCAATCTCAGGTTACTTCGGCTTTGAGTGCGAAGCAGCAAGCGGCGATCCAGGCCGCGATTAGCCCGCAGCAATCGATGGCTGCGATTAGGCAATCGGAAGCCGCGTTGGCTTCAGCTCGCGCGAATCTGGATTTGGTTAAGGCGGGCTCGAGAACGCAGGAAGTGGCGCGTGCTCGAGAGCAAGTCAATTCGACCAAGTCGGCGATGGACAAAGCCAAAACCGATTTGGATAGAGCAAGGCGACTCTACGCAGGGGACGCGATTTCGAAGGCCGACGTTGAGGCTGCGCAGTTTGCGTACGATTCGTCGCTCGCCAATTATCGTTCTGCGTTGGAGTCGTACGATATGATCGTAGAGGGCGCGCGCCCTCAGGAAATTCGGCAGGCTGAGGAAAATGTTAGGCAGGCCGAGGAAGCGTTGCGGCTGTCGCGGACTAATTCCGTTACCGACGATATTCGTCGGCAACAAGTGTTGCAAGCTGACGCTCAGTTGCGGCAAGCGCAGGCGCAGCTTAGACAGGCGCAGCAGCAACTGCGGGATGCCGCAATTGTGTCTCCTGTGGATGGATATGTGACCGGTACTCCGGCGAAAGTAGGACAAGTTGTTTCGCCGGGAACGCCTGTTGCCACAATCGTAAGTTTGGACGGCGTTTATTTCGAGGGCCAGGTTCCGGAGACCGAGATTGGCAATGTTGAAATCGGACAAACGGCGACGGTTACATTGGACGCTATTCCGAACCGCACGTTTGCGGGAACGGTAGTTGCTATCGATCCGAAAGCGGATTCTCAAGGGCGTCTTTTTGCGGCGCGCATTGCTATCAACAATCCGGGATCGATTGTAAAGCCGGGAATGTTCGGCCAAGCTGCTTTGAAGTTGCGCAGTATTCCTAGCGCCATTACGCTGCCGACTGATGCAATCCGAAAAGTCGGCGAGAAGTCGTATGTTTTCGTTAAGAACGGCGACGTTGCGAAGCGAATCGAAGTGAAGATTGGGCACCAGGATGGCGGCGTTGTGCAAGTCACCGGTGTGTCACCCAATGCGGATGTCGTTTTGCGCGGGAAGGACCTTGTCGAAGACGGGTCGAAGATTCGTGAAGATAAGCCTGCGACTGAAGGACTCGAGGCCGGTAAGTGAATTTAACGCTTGCTGCAATTCGTAAGCCCATTTGGGTTTGGATGTGCGTGGTTGCCGCCATCGTGCTCGGATTCCGTGCGCTTGGCAGCCTTCCGGTGGAAGAAAACCCTGAAGTTTCGTTTCCGAATATTTCGGTTCAGACGTCTTACTTCGGCGCGAACCCGGAGGAGATCGAGAATCAGGTCACTCGGATAATCGAGGAGTCGGTTTCCGGCGTTAACGGCATTCAAACGATCGATTCGACCTCTATCGAAGGTGTGTCGATCGTTAGCATTCAGTTTGAGTTAGGAATCAATCAAGACACTGCGCTCAGCGACGTTAAATCGAAAGTTGACTCCGTGCTCGGGCGATTGCCGAACGACGTAGAGCGCCCCATCGTATCTAAACTCGACTTTTCCGGCATGCCGGTTTTGTATGTTGCTGCCGAGAGCACCAAAATGACTCCGCTGGAACTGCGCGACTTCTTGGATGATCGCGCTTCGGACCGGCTCGCTCGAATCCCGGGCGTTGCACAGGTTTCCATCCAAGGCGGGCAGGTTCGAGAATTGCGCGTTGCGGTTGATCGTAACCGCTTGCTAAGTTACGGAATCGGAATCTCCGATGTTACGAGTGCGATTAATGGCGCGACGATTAACGTGCCGGGCGGCCGTATTACCGAAGGCAATCGCGAGACGTCAATCCGTGTTCAAGGCGAATTCCGGTCGGTGGACGACCTTCGCGGTCTTGTTATTCCAATCTCGAATCGCAACGAACCCAACGGCACGCCCGCGATAGTTAGGCTACGAGACATTGCTACGGTTACTGACGGCCCAGCGGAACGAACCGTGATTAGCCGGGTTAACGGCAAAGAAGCGGTCTTGGTAGGGCTGCAA
>JBDSVQ010000080.1:0-5527 GCA_039927135.1 Fimbriimonadales bacterium
ACATCGCGAGGCCGTCGCTCTCGCGCAGGGTCGGACAAAAGCGCAGTTCCACCGGCATTAGCAAATCCTCCGCCATTCGCGCGACGACTCGGCACTGCTGCCAATCTTTTTCTCCGAAGAAAGCAACACTGGGTTGTACGATAATGAAGAGCTTTGCAACAACCGTGGCAACACCATCGAAGTGCCCAAGTCGGTGTACGCCCTCGAAGCCTTCGGATACGCCGGCAACCGATATCGTCGTCATGTCACCGGGTGGGTATATCTCCTCAACCGTGGGCACAAAGAGCACTTCGCAGCCAGCATCAGCGGCAACTTGACTATCGCGCTCCAAGTCGCGCGGATAGGACACGAAGTCTTTCGGATCATCGAATTGCGTTGGGTTAACAAAGTTGGAAACGACGGCCGTCATGCCGGTTTCGGCCGCCAACTTAATAAGCGACGCGTGCCCTTCATGAAGGTAGCCCATGGTGGGGACAAAGGCAACTTGCTTATCTGCAAGCGCAGCGCGTAATTCTTCTGTCCCTGTTATCGTGTCCAACTTAGCTATGATACCGAGCCGCAGTCAAACGGACTTCTCTTTCCATTTTCCGCGCTTGAATAGGTAAATCATCATCACGCCGTTCACGGCCTGCGTAATCGCCATCACGACCCACGCGGCTGTGCTTCCGAGTTTCATGCCCACTGCGAAAATGTAAACGAGCGGCACCCTTAGCACCCATGAGGAAATGAAGTTTGCCCACATTGGCCGGCCAGTGTCGCCTGCGCCTTGATGCGCACCGGTGAGCACCATTGCGTAGCCGAAAAGTGGCTCCGTGATTGCGACGATTCGCATGTAAGCGATGGCTATCGCCTGCTGCTCGGGCCGTTCGATAAAGAACGCAGCAAACTGAGGCGCGAAAATGAAAAATACCGCCGCCATCACCGACATGATAATTACACCTTGATGCGTTGCCGACCACGCCAATCGCTCGGCTCCATCCGGGTCTTTCTTGCCCAGGTATTGCCCAACAAGCGCCGAAGCCGCCATCGAATAACCAAACGCGGGCATAAAGGCAATCGCTTCCATGGCGATGCCGACGCGCATGGCACCAAGCGCCATCTCGCCCTCGCCGGTGTGCTTCAACGCCATGGAAAATACGGCAAACGAGCTAACCCGAATAACCATCATCAGCGATGCGGGCAACGAAATACGGAGTGTCCGCACAACCCATTTCCACTCCGGAAACTCCAACTTCCATGTAGCGCCGAGAATCGTTCTTCCAGAAGCTGGAAAATACATAAGCGCTGCGATCCAAGCGCTGATCGAAAACGACCACCCGGCGCCCGCCATTCCCAAATCGGCGCCGGGAATCATGATGCCCATGACCTCGCGCTCCGGGAAGATGAGCAGGTAATTGAGAATTATGTGTATTAAGATTTGGATGCCGCTAACCATCATAGGCGTCTTCGTATCCGATACCGCACGAAGGCTGGCAGCAAGGCTGTTGAAAACATAGAAAGCGGGGATGCCCACCATTACCGCTCCAAGGTAGAGCAGCATTTCTCGATACGCCGGACCGCCGGATTCGACGTATAGCCCACATACCCACGGCAACGAAAAGTAACCGAGAATGGCAATCGCAAAGCCACAAACTAGCGAAAGCCCGGTGGTTTGCCGATTTGCCTTGATCAAGTCACCTGTTTCGTTCTCTCCATAAAACCGAGCGACTAGCGCAGTTACCCCGACACCCAACGCGATGCCCATGCTCGCCATAAAAAAGATGACGCTTTGCGCCGCGCCCGATGCGTTTAGCGCAGATTGGCCAAGCGCGGAAACAAATCGTGTATCAAGCAGGCTGTTGATAACCTGCATGGACTTGAGTGCGATAATCGGCCACGCAAGATGCCAAACAATCCTGTTCGCAGAAGCCCGAGAATCAGGCAGCATCTAAACCACTTGGAGATGTTTTGGGGAATGTGTTAAGACTTCGCAACCGGTTTCGGTGACGACAACGTCGTCTTCGATTCGCACGCCTCCGAATCCGGGAATATAGACCCCAGGCTCCATCGTCCACACTTGACCGACTTCGACAATATCGGTGGACGTTGGCCCCATTCGACCGACATCGTGGACGACACTGCCCAACCCGTGGCCGAGACCGTGTCCAAAATACTGCGCGAGGTCTTTTTCCGCAAGAATATCGCGCGCAATCGCGTCGACATCTTTCGTTTGCATGCCAGGCTTGATGCCTTCGATAGCTGCAACTTGTGCGGTTAGTACGGCTTCGTACACCCCTTTGTGGCGATCTGACGCTTCTCCGACGACGACGGTGCGGGTGAGGTCGCTACAGTACCCGTCAAGCTTTGCGCCGAAATCCATCGTGACAAAGTCGCCCTTCTCGAGCTTCTTCTCACTGGGGATTCCGTGCGGCCGCGCGCTGCGTTCTCCAGAGACAACGATAGGCGAGAATGCCAACTCCGCCAAATTGCGACGGAAATAAAACTCAATATCCAAGGCAACGTCGTACTCTGTAACCCCCACTTGGATCATTCTCAACACATGCGTATAGCAAGCATCAGCCAGTGCACATGCCGCGCGCATTTTTTCGACTTCGTCGGCGGTTTTCACCATCCGCAGCGGGCTGGCGAGCCCTTCGACGGGCTCTAGGGCAATACCGTTAAATTCCTTCTCGAAACTCTTGAAGCTCGCGAAGGAGACATGCTCCGATTCAAATGCGAGGGAGCCGATCCCGTATTGCTCGGCGTGCTGTTTCGCCGCCTGCGCCATCGTCTGCGGATTACCGTAGATGTAAACGTCTAGCCCCTGCACCTGTTCGCGTGCTTGCTGATCGTAACGGCTATCGGTGATGAACACGCCGTCGTTCTGGTTCATCACTACGAGGCCGGAGCTGCCGGTGAATCCGGTCGCCCAGCGCACGTTATCAATGTTGCTGATCAGTGCGGCATTCAACCCTTTCTCAGTAAGTCGTTGTCTTAATCGCTGCAAGTTGCTCATACGTTCGATACCAAAATCGCATTCATGGCGTCCAGCGCCATCAAATAACCCATCCCACCAAAACCAGTAACAACGCCCATAGAGACGCCCGAGATAACGGAATTAGCCCTAAACTCCTCGCGCGCAAAAATATTGCTAAGGTGTACTTCGATAACAGGGAGACGTACCGCGGTTAGCGCGTCCCGCAAGGAAACTGAATAGTGCGACAAACCGCCGGCATTAACGATAATGCCGGTAGCCCAAGATTTGTGCTCGTGGATAGCGTCGATCAGCTGCCCTTCATGATTCGATTGCATGATTCGCGCCTCGATCTTTAGTTGTTCCGCGCGCTTCATGATATCTGCGTCAATATCTTCAAGCGGACGGCTGCCGTAAACGCTCGTCTCCCTAAACCCCGTTAAATTGAGGTTTGGGCCATGAAGAACCAGTACACGTTTTGTTTCAGCCAATTTCGTCCTCCACTTCGTCTTGCGAAACCGCGTCTTCAGGAAGCATTCGCGGAATTCCGTCGATAATTCGGTAGCCGCGCTTGCACTCCGTGCAAATCAGAAAGTTTTCCCTTTGCTTAACGGGTGGCCGCGTCGAGCAAATCGGGCAAGCCAAAAGCTCCAGCATCTGCTCGTCGATCATGATGCCGCCTCTTCGTAAACGGCAATCGTCTTCGAAGCGGTATCCGCCCACGAAAACGCTTTGCACCTTTCCAAGCCGCGATTGCGCATCTCGGAAATCTTACTCGAATCCCTCAGCACCCCCGAAATCGCGCGAGCCCAGTCAGCGGCATCGAACGAGTCGATGATTTCAGCCGCCCCACCCGAGACCTCCGGCAGGCTGCCGCCGGCTGAAGTGAGCACCGGAGTGCCGCTTGCAAAAGCCTCTACCATGGGGATCCCGAAACCCTCGTATAGGCTGGGGAATAGAAATAGGTCCGCCCCGGCATAGATCGGCGGAAGGCTTTCGTTCGGAAGGTAGCCGGTCGAGACGGTGCGCCCGCCACCACCTTCCTTGCCCCAGCCTTCTTTTCCGACCACAAGAAGCTTATGCGGTAAATCCGCGGGCAAGAGTTCCGCGGCGCGTATCGCGAGAGCCAAGTTCTTTCTTGGCCAACGGGCGCCGATCGCCAAAAGATAAGGGCCCTCGATTCCCAGCTTCGCTAACGAAGGCGCAGCTTCCTCGCGGGTCATCGGTCGAAACCAGGGCGGCGGAGCGTTGTACGTGACCGCGATCTTCTCGGCGGGTACGCCGAGGTGCCGCACGATATCGGCTTTGCTAGTCTCGCTAACCGTGATGACCTTCTTTGCACGGCGCGCCGATCCGGGCACGGTTCGCTGCATCAAGAAGCGATCCTTCGGCTTGAACCATTCGGGGCCGATGAAAAAGCTAACGTCGTGGATCGTCGTCACGCCTCCGCGAGCCAGCGGGCTGAGCGTGTACTGCGTGTGATAAACCACCGCCCCAGCTCGTCGCGCAGCCATCGGCAGCCCTACAAGTGAACGCCATTTCACGTTGCCTCTCGTCACTTGGCGCCACTCCAACTCGACGCCATCGGGCTTCGGCATGTCGGAAAGCAGAAGGAAGTCGAACGGCGAGTTGGCAGCCTGCAGACCGCTGATCAGGCCTGTCCAATACGTGGAGTCTCCCGTATTCGAGCCGAAAGCCAAAGTGGCATCGATAGCGACCAGCGGTTTCGGCATGGGGCAAGTTTACGCGAGACTGCTTGTAAACGCTTTAAGGGACTTTCGTCCCGGAAACTTGATTTTCTCACCCATTTGGGTTAATATCAGCATCAAGTGGAGTTCGTGATCCCGCAGTTCACGCTCCGTTTGGAGGTTTCTTTGATCAGTTGTCCAAAGTGTGGGGCGACATTGCCGCAGTCGGTTGAAGAGTGCCAGTTTTGCGGTCTAGACGTTACGCGTCTTTACCGGCCCGCAGACCACTCTCATCGCATGAAGGCGGCGAACGAGTCGTCCGGTTTGGTTTGGTTTTGGTATACGGTGATAGCCGTGCTCTGGTCATTGATGGCGCGTATCAGTTCGCCAGCGGCGTCGGGTTGATCTCGACAGAGTTATCCAGTGTTTCCCTGGCAATCGGCGCGTATATGACCGTCGTCGGCATCGGCTTCCTTACTCGTAACGAGGTTTTCCGGTCTAACTACTTGCCGCTGTGCTTCATCGCGCTAGTGGCAGGAGTCTGGACGGCGGTTGAGGGAACGAGGGTTGCCAGTTTTCACGCAAACCTCGGCTACCTGCTTTGCGCGATCGGAGCAGTGCGCGCCCTGAGCGCAGGGGTAATGACCCGCAAGGCAGGCAAGACGGTAACAACGCTAGCCAGGTAGAGGACTAGGGTTGGCGGGAACGTGTGGGAATCGAACCCACCTGGCCCGCATAACGAGCCACACCGGTTTTGAAGACCGGAGAGCACACCAGCACCCATCCGCCCCCGAGCGAACGTGAGTGTACTCCAGCCAAGGGCAGGTGCTCTCAGAGCCTGCTTGGGCGGTGTCATGGCTCATGTCGTCGGCAAGACCTACGCCGG
>JBDSVQ010000081.1:0-6071 GCA_039927135.1 Fimbriimonadales bacterium
GAAGAACATTCCGGGAAGACCTGCACCGATGAGGGGATCAAGCCTATTGACCGGCTGGCGGTAGTATGCCTCGTCGGCAACTCGGACGCCGTCAATTCTAAAGTTCCAGAACGCGCTTGCGAAGTCAACCGCCAGGTCATAATCGGGCCTGACTTCTGTAAGGACTGTTTCGCTTCGGTGCCTAGATGTCCGCGCCCACTTCTGCTCCTTCACACTAGCTGTCCGTAAGAAGCGCAGCTCTGGCGGACCAATGTCCCATCCGGACCAGTCGACAAGGATATGGCATCGTTCGATCTGTCCTTTCCACGTGGCTCCAGTTTCAAGCGTATAATTCAGCCTCCTTGATCCGCTCGTATTCCCACCGTATTCAGCTTTGTAGGTAACCCTAACTTTCCTCGACTGGCCTGCATCGAATCGGACGTCTTTCAGCCAGACCGCCTTCCAGTGCCGAGACTCTTCATCCTCGAGTTTTGTTTGACGGTGCGTTACCACTTCTACACCATCGACCCAACTTCGAAACCCTAGCATCCCGGCATCCTTCAGGCCGGCATGCTCTTCTGGAAACCCCATCGTGACGACCGTCGCAGTGCCGTGGTTCTTGAACATGAACGTAACTTCGACCTCGGCCGATTCGGCCAAGAGGCGGATCGAGATGTCCTCTTCGACCATCTGGATGCTCTCGTGCTTGCCGAAACCCGCAACCGATCCAGTAGACGCCCACCATCCGTCATTTGCGACCGCTTGGTAACAAACGGCAATCGTCAGCCACAAAAGTACCGACCTCATGTACCAATTGTACAGCGATTCCCCTGCACCAGAAACGGTGGCACGAGAATGACCATACATCTATCGGAAGAAGTCGAACGACTCCAACTGGTCGCGTACCGCCTTCAAGAACGCACCCGCCAGCATGCCGTCAACAACGCGATGGTCATACGAAAGCACCAGGTGCATGATCGGTTTGATCGCGAACATCCCGTCCTTCGCAACAACTTCCTCGCGAATCGCATAGGTCCCCAGAATGCCGCTAAGCCCCGGCGGAATCATCGGCGTGCCAAACAACGCCCCATAGGTCCCCGGGTTCGTCATGCTAAACGTCGCGCCCTGATAATCCGGGATCTCCAATTTGCCGTCCCTCGCCTTCTTTGCGATAGTCTCGAGGTCTTTCGCGATCCCCACAAGGTTCTTCGTGTGAGCATCGCGCAGTACGGGAACAACCAGTCCCTGGCTGCCATCCCCGAGAGCAACCGCAATCCCCATATGAACAGCGTGGCTCACCACGAGCTTTCCATCCGGTTGCAAACTGCTATTCAGGTACGGAAACTTTACGAGCGCCTCAGCAATCGCCTTGATGAAGAACGGCGTGTACGTTAGCTTAACCCCGTTCATCTCTTGGAACGACTCTTTGTTGATCTTCCTAAACTCGACGAGCTTTGAAACATCCACGGCAGTCACCGTGCTAACGCTCGGAATCTCGTGAGCGCGCACCATTGCATCGGCAATGGCCTTGCGCATTCCGGTGAGAGTCACTACTTCCTGCCCTTCACCCGCAACCGTCGGCTTTGGAGGTGCCGGTTCCGTTTTTGCTATCGGCGTCGGATCGGATTGCTTCGTTGAAACGTGGCCGCCCGAAAGATACGCTTCCAGGTCTTTCTTGGTAACTCGTCCGCCTTCGCCCGATCCGGCGATCGACGCCAATTGAGCGTCGGAAACACCCGACTCCTTCGCCATCGAGCGAACCACAGGCGTGTACCACTTGCGTCCGCCGTTGACTACGGGTTGCGCCTCCGGCTGCTTCTCCACCGGTTTCGGTGCCTCTTCCTTGGCGGTCGGAACCTCAGCGCGAACCTCTTCTTTGACAGGCGCGGAACCGTTGCCTTCGGCAACCGCGTCCGCCGAGTTGCCGATCAACCCCAGCGGTTCGAAAACCTTCACGTTCTCGCCCTCAGGAATCAAAATCTTCACTAAAACTCCGGCGGCAGGTGCCTGCAGTTCGGTGTTGACTTTGTCCGTCATGATTTCCACGATGGCTTCGTCTTCCTTCACCACGTCACCAACGTTTTTCAGCCAGCGGCTAACAGTCCCTTCGTGCACGCTTTCGCCCAATTCGGGCATTAGGATTTCGGTGGTCGACATTAGAACTTCGCCACCTTCATCGCCGTCTCCACGATGTCCTCCACGCTAGGCAACACTGCCATTTCCAAAGGCTTCACCCACGGTACAGGCGTATCGGAACGCGTCACCCGAAGCGGGGGCGCATCAAGCTTTGTAAACGCAAGTTCATTGATTCGCGCGACTACTTCACCGGCAAACCCACACGTACGGCTCGCTTCGTTCACAACGATAACGCGATTAGTCTTGGAAACCGAATCCAAAATCGCCTGCTCGTCCAAAGGCACCAGCGTGCGAAGGTCGATAACCTCCGCGTTCACGCCTTGCGCTTCCAGATGCTTCGCAGCCTCAAGGCAAAAGTGAACCGGATTGCCGTAAGAAACGATCGTAAGGTCGTCACCTTCGCGAACCACATTCGCCTTGCCAAGCGGGATCAGCTCCTCGTCCAATTCCTGCTCGATCTCGCGCTTGCGATAAAGCTCTTTCACTTCGTAAAAAATCACGGGATTCGGATCGCGTAACGCCGATTTCATCAGCCCCTTCGCATCGCGCGGAAACGCCGGACAAACCACTTTCAATCCCGGAGAGTGCGCAAACCACGACTCGTTCTGTTGGCTGTGATACGGACCACCACCGCCATAGCCGCCGCTTGGCCCGCGAATAACAATCGGCAGGCTAACGTCGCCGGCAGTCCGGTAATACATCGTCGCCGCGTTGTTAACAATCTGATCAAAGCCGCACGAGATGAAGTCGATGAACTGCATCTCAACCATAACCGGCCGCCCCATCATCGCCAAGCCAATAGCAGAGCCTACAATCGCCGCTTCCGAAATCGGGGCATCGATCACACGCTGCGGGCCGAATTCCGCTTGCAAGCCTTCGGTAACGCCGAAAGCGCCGCCGAGAATCCCGATATCCTCACCGATGCAAACCATTCGGTCGTTTGCCTGCATCTCTTCGAAGATAGCCTCTTTCAGGCCCGTAAGCATATTCTTGGCGCCGGTCTCCTGTGCTACGGCGCTCACTGCTGAGCCTCCGCAAACACCCAGTTAAAAGCCTCGCTGGCATCTGGCAGAGGTGACTTCACCGCAAAGTCCACGGCGCGCTTCAGCGCCGAAACGACCTCGGGAGGGAAGTCCTCGTCGGTCGTGCTCGGAGCGTCCTTGCCCTCAGGTGCCCACCGATCGCTGTCCTCTTGGCTCAGCAAGCCAATCTCAACCAGGAACTTCTTATAAATTGCGATCGGGTCACGAGCGCGACCCGCTTCGACTTCCGCCGCGGTTCGATACTTCGCCGCCCGGTCGTCATCATGGTCGCCGTGTCCATAAGCACGGAACGTCTTGCACTCGATGATTACAGGCCCCTTGCCCTTCCGAGCCCACTCAACGGCCCACATCGTCTTGTCGTACACGTCCAACACGTCCTGGCCGTCAGCCACCAACCCAGGGATGTCGTATCCCTTGGCGCGGTCAGCAACGTCCTTCGTCGGGCATCCGAGTTCAACAGGCGTCCCATACGCCCACTGGTTGTTCTCAATAATGGTAATCACCGGCGACTTGTGCACCGCCGCAAAGTTGATTGCCTCGTGAAAAACGCCTTGCGCCGTGCTGCCTTCGCCGTTATAGGTCACGACCACGTTGTCCTGACCGTCCATCTTCATCGAATACGCAATACCGGCGGCGACCGGAATCGTCCCCGCAAGCATGCTCGTGCTGCAAATGATGTTGTGCTTAACGCTGCCGATATGCGACCAGTTGTCCCTGGCTCTACCAGGCGAGTCGACCTTGCCCCAAACCTGTGAAGTCACAGCCTCGATAGGCAGCCCTTTGCGGTTCGGATTGTCCCAACCGGCGCGCATGTCCTTCAAGAAGAAGGCAGGCATATCGCGGTGGATAGGCGAGATCCAGTCATCCGGACGGAGGCCGAAAAGCGTCCCGACGAGGATTGCCTCTTGATTGTGCGAGGAGTACAGCGTTCCACGAAGCCGCCCCCTGCGTTTTTCTTTAACGAGTCTAACGTCGAAATATCGCGCCAAGTACAGTTGACGCAGTATCTCTAAATGGTCTTCAGGTTTAAGTTGTTCGCGGGCTTTCCCGCTGGATTTCCGTGATTCTTTCGGTGGGTTGTCGCCTTTCTCGTCTTTGGGAGAGGCAACAGACGCTTCGCTGCTCAAAGTAGATAACTCCTGTTTATTCCACCATCCTTGGTGGGATTCAAAGTATACCTACGCACGGCAGAAATGTACGGTCCTGTCCAATTGGTTTCTGTACCGAAAGGTACAGTGATTCAGTAGAGAACCTTTTTGCCCGAATGGGAGTCAGATAGGACGTGCGTTTAATAGGATCACTTAGTGCATTACTGGTTGCCGCTGCAGCTCTCGCCCAGAACGAGAACCCATACGCAAGCATCGAGATGGCCCTCGCCCAAACGCAGGGCCAAGCCAACATCACGCTCAACGTGGGCGGCTGGCATCAAACGCCCGAAGGCACCCAACGCTTCCGCCTACAACTCTTCGCGAAGGACGGCAAAATCTACGCTGAGCAGTTCGTCGACAACATCAAGCGACTCATTATCGTCGCCGACGGCACCAAAGTCTGGCGATATGATCCAGTCGTCAACGAATACACCTTCATGTCCCAACCCGAGGACTTCGTCAGGACCGTCAGCCTCATCACCGGCTGGTCGAGAAAGCACCTTCAGCGGCCGCTCCGAGCCCTCGCGGGTAGCGTTCGCTGGTTCACCCTTCCGCAGTTCGAGACCGGACGCAGCCACGTCCGCGTCTATCAAACCAAACCACTCCCCAACAACGACTGGCGCGGCACCGACGCAACCTTCCTCTTCGACGACCGTAACCGCGTCGAGCGAATTTCCATCGAAGATCGCCTAGATATGCCAACCGGCTTCGAGCGCACCTGGAGCGACGCAATCTTCGCGTATCCCGACACGCTCAACGTCGCATTCGAGTTCACGCCTCCCCGAGGTTCGAAACCTGCAGCCGATCTCCCCGTCCGAATCGCTGAAGGAGCGGGCGGTGGCAGAGGCGGCGGAAACTAACGGGCCGAATCCGCCGGATCAGGAGGCACGTCGTTCCCCGGCATCTTTGCCGAAACTTCCACTCGCTGCCGATCCTTGTCGCGCACCGTCTCGGCGCTGATCTGCCCGCAACCGGCTGCGATCACCGCAACCAAAACCAGCAGCAAAAAGCGAACTAATGCAGCGCCCATAACGGCCACTCCTCGTACCATACCGGCGGCGTGGGCACCGTCCGAGATCCGTCCACCGGCCCGCACTGCCACCCACCAGCGTAAGCCGGCACCACGTAATCGTCCCGAGTCGGGCAACGAGCCAAAAACTGCCGAACGCTAAGAAACTTCGCGCTCCCGTCAACGCGCGTCACGATGAAACCGTCGTTGTGCGGCACCAACTTCCGATCGATCTCGCTCGTCGGAGTGCAATTGTTGGGCGAAACCCACTTCAACATAAACGGCTGCCACAACTCCCGCAGCGCCGCCGGATACGCCGTCTGTATATTCGAACTCGGCGTCGTGAAAACCGGCATAAAACTGATCTTCGAGCTCGATAGCTCCATCAGCAGCATTGTCGAACTCGGCTGAGGAACGTCGCTCATCGCGCCGCCCAAAAAGCTGTTCCGAATCGCTCCCGGGCCCGCCGGCTGAGTGTAAGTGTTGAGCGCGCCCGTCAGCGAAAGGTTTATCGCGTACGCGTTCATCAGCTCGCCGTTCTCCTTCCAGCTCTTCGGATCGCGCTCACGAGATGGGCAAACGAACAAATCCACCTCGTTGCCGGCGTGCCCGATAATCCAAATCGGCCACTTGTAGTGATTCTGCCGAAACGCAAACGGCCAATTCGAACACCCATCTCCCGGCACGTTATGAGGCTTCAACGCACCGTTCAGCGAAACGCCCGGCAAACAGCCGTCGTTCCTTGGAAACTTGTCG
>JBDSVQ010000082.1:0-5198 GCA_039927135.1 Fimbriimonadales bacterium
AACAGGTCCGCGCTCACGCGCTTCCGCAACCGCCCGGCTGATGCCGAGCGTGCAGGGCCCCGAAAGGCCGTGATGTGTGATGAGGGTATCGCCGCGCCATTGCGCGATCTCCTTGCCGTTCTGCCTCGCTCGCAATACGCAATCGCGAAAGGCGATGCCGGAAAACGGGGTCCAACGATCACCGCGCAACTTGATCGGCGCTAGCGCGGCCCGAATCCGAACGATTCGATGCCCAAGCGCTTCCGCCATCGCGAAGCCATCACCCGTCGTACCGGAGTTCGGATACGAGCTTCCGCCCACAGCAAGGATCACCCGACGTGTCGGCAAAACCGACCCGCCGAATCGAACGCCCGACACACCGATACCATCGTTTTCAATCGATGCAACTGCGGCGTTGAATCGGACCGTCACTCCGACTTCGTCGAGGTACCTCCGCAGAATTGACACGACGTCCTTGGCGGTTTGATCGACCGGGAAAATGCGTCCGTCGGGCCGAGTGTAAACCCGCAGCCCGCGGTCAGTCAAAACCTTGACGATTTGCTTGTTGGTAAATCGATAGCAAGAAGGGCGGATAAACCGCGCTTCGTTTTGCCGAAATGCGCGCAACACGTCCTCAATCTCGCCGTCATGCGTGATATTGCATTTGCCGCCACCGGAGATAAGGATCTTCGTACCGAGGCGCGGCGTTTTCTCAAGGAGAAGAACTTTCGACCCTAACTCTGCAGCTCGCCTCGCGGCCATGATTCCGGCGGCGCCTGCGCCGATCACGACGATGGGATCCATGGGGGGGTCGTTTTGGTGGGCCCAGGTAGATTCGAACTACCGACCTCGCCCTTATCAGGGGCGCGCTCTAACCAACTGAGCTATGAGCCCACAGGGAGGCGGGAGTATACCGTAGAATCTGGAGCCTATGGCCCTCCGAAAGAAGACGATTCGAGACATCGACGCCCACGGCTCACGTGTGTTCGTCCGCTGCGATTTCAACGTTCCACAGGACGAAAACGGCAACATCACGGACGACTCGCGCATCACCGCTGCCCTGCCGACGTTGCGGGCCCTGCTCGATGTCGATGCGGCTCTGATCCTCGCCAGCCACCTCGGCCGCCCGAAGGGGGAAGACAAGAAGTACACCCTCGCGCCGGTCGCGAAGAGGTTGAGCGAACTGCTCGGGCTCAACGTCGCCCTCGCCCCCGACTGTGTCGGCCCGGACGCTGAGGCCATGGCCAACAACCTGCCGCCCGGACAAGTCTTGCTCCTCGAAAACGTGCGGTTCCATCCGGAAGAAACGAAGAACGATCCGGACTTCGCAAAGCAACTCGCATCGCTGGCAGACATTTATGTGAACGATGCTTTCGGCAGCGCTCACCGTGCGCACGCGAGCACGGAAGGCATCGCGCACCAGCTGCCCGCGGTTGCTGGGCTGCTAATGGAAAAGGAGATTCGCTACCTTGGCGGTGCATTGGAGAACCCGCATCGGCCCTTGGTCGCAATCCTCGGCGGGGCAAAAGTCGCCGACAAGATCAAGGTGATCGACAATTTGTTGGAAAAAGCCGACAGGCTCCTAATCGGTGGCGGCATGATGTTTACTTTCCTAAAGGCGCAAGGGCACGAGGTCGGCAGGTCGCTGCTGGATTCCGATAGCCTGGAGTTCGCTGAGACTGTGTTGAAGCAGAACAAAGATCGACTCATCCTTCCGACCGACGTCCTCGTCACGAACGAAATCTCAGAGAACGGCACCGCCGAGATCCATCTTGCCTCCAACATTCCCGCCGACGGCATCGGTGTCGACATCGGCCCCGAGTCGCGCTTGGCTTTCGGTGAAAGGATTCGTCCTGCGGGATCGGTGCTTTGGAACGGGCCGATGGGCGTCTTCGAGATCGAAAGGTTTTCGGCAGGTACCCGTTCAGTTGCCGCCGCGATGGCGGAGTGCCAGGGCACAACCATCGTCGGCGGTGGTGACACGGCCGCGGCGGTCGAGAAGTTTGGCTTTGCAGACCGAATGAGCCACGTCTCAACGGGAGGGGGCGCGAGCCTGGAATTCCTTGAAGGCACGGAACTCCCAGGAATCGCGGCACTGGAAGACGCTTAATGCCGTTAAAGGCTTTGTATGAAGATGGAAATGGCCATGATAGGTGTGGCAGCAGGCGCGATCGCGCTTGCGGCGTTCGGCTCAGCGGGGCCGGAAAAACAAGTGGAAGTGACGAAAGTAGGCGATAAAGAGTTAGTAGTGGCGGCTGGTTGCTTTTGGTGCGTCGAAGCGATTTTTGAGGAATTGCGCGGCGTCTCAAAAGTCGTTAGCGGGTACTCCGGCGGCAAAGTCCCGAACCCGACGTACGAACAGGTTTGCGCAGGAATCACCGGCCACGCCGAAGCCGTGAAGATTTATTACAACCCTGCGGAAGTCTCAGCCGACGACCTACTGCGGATCTTTTTCACGACACATGACCCGACGACGTTGAACCGCCAGGGTCCCGACTCGGGCACGCAATATCGCTCCGCAATCTTTTATTCCAACGACGACGAGAAAGCGCGCGCTCAAAGAATTATCGAAGAAATCGGCGAAACGAAAATCTGGGGTAACCCTATTGTCACGACGCTGGAACCCCTAAAGGAATTCTATCTGGCTGAAGAATATCACCAGAATTACTATGATGCGTACGAAAATGCCAGCGAATTGCAGCGGATGCGTATGAACTCCGGCTATTGCCGCGCGATTATCGAGCCAAAGGTCGCAAAGTTCAGGCAGATGTATCGCGATAAACTCAAGAAGAAATAGGGTGCAGCCGCTCCGAGAATTCGATTTCGAAGAAATCGGGCAACACCGGATCACCGGCTAACAGCGAAGCCGGAAGGCTCTGCACGGCGATATTGTATTCTCGCACATTTGCGTTGTAGAACCTTCTTGCCGCAGCAATGCGGTCTTCAGTATTCGTCAACTCCTTCTGCAAGTCAAGAAAGTGGACGCTTGACTTGAGCTCTGGGTATGCCTCGGCAGTCGCAAAAACGTTTCCCAACAGAGAAGACAGTTCGGTCTCACCTCGACCGAGTGCTCGCAGATCCGCCTCACCCGTATCCAAACGGTTGTGAAGCGCAACTATCCGCTCGAGCAGCTCACGCTCGTGCTGCGCATACCTCTCGACTACTTTCACGAGATTCGGAATCAGGTCGTGCCGGCGTTTCAGTGCGACGTCGACGTTGGACCAGGATTCGCTCACCAAGTTCCGGAGCCGCGCGAATCTATTCAAAGTAACGATAACCCACACAAAAATCAGCAGGAGCCCAAAGCCGGCGGCGAATAAAACGGTGTTCAAAAGTCTAGCGCTCCCGTCCATTTTGGCTCAAAACCACGATCCTGTCTCACATAATCTGGCACAAGAGAAATGAAGTCGTGCATATCTTGGAGGACGCGCCTTATACCTTGCGGTGACATATATCCCGATTCGTACACCAATAAATACATACCTCCCGCTTGCCATTCGCGGGCGGGCAGTCGCAGCAATAGGTCAATGCATTGCGGGTGCAAAATGTCGTACGTGCTTTTCTCATCATTTGAGGAAACGAAGTATTTCTGATTAAATTCCTCGGACTCAAAGCTTAGGTCTTTCATCCCGAACATCTTGCCGACCTTGTGCGCGAATCCTTCCGGAGAAAGGCGAAGGTGTGGCCAAATCAACCCGTGCCGAATGGCGACGACAGTGTACCGATGGGTTCGCTCGCTTTCGTTCTTCCCTGATCCATCACGCGTCTTATAATAGTAGTCCATCACATAAATGGACAATCCGTCTTGTTGCTTTACGAGCAGGTTGTCGACAGCCTCCCCGTAGCCTGAACCGAAGGGCTCAAACCCCACAAGTTGGTCAATAAGCGGACAGGCCGACACATTCAACAAGAGGCTTTCGAAGAACCCGTCTGGCTGCTTTGCGAGTCCCTCCGGATAGTAATCGAAGCCGAGCCCCACCGCCAACTCGGACATCTCCCGCCAGCGCTTATCGTGCTGCCGCTTCGCGAGATACCCCACGACAAGCGAGATGGCAGCGATAATGCCCAGCACCCAGAAGATGAAACCGTCGCCGAAGAACCCCATCGCTCAAATAACGATGGCACAAGGGCCGGGGTTGCAAGGGCAGCCTAGCGAATATAATGGGAGCCTATGCCGCAAGAAACCGCCGGAGTCGCGCCCTACGCCGAGATGGGCCTCTCCGAGACCGAGTACCGAGCCATCGTCGACAAGCTCGGGCGAGAGCCCACCTACACAGAACTAGGCATGTACGCGGTTCTCTGGAGCGAGCACTGCTCCTACAAATCCAGCCGCAAAGTGCTCAACTACTTCAAGGAGTACAAGGGCGGCGACAGCGAAAACGCCGGCGTAGTCGACATCGGCGACGGTATCGGCATCGTTTTCAAGGTCGAAAGCCACAATCATCCGAGCGCCGTTGAGCCCTACGAAGGCGCGGCGACCGGAGTTGGCGGGATCATTCGCGATATTTTGACTATGGGCGCCCGGCCCATCGCTTCGCTGAATTCGCTGCGTTTTGGCGACATAGCGAAAAACACCGAAGACCGAAGGCTCATGGACGGCGTGGTCCGCGGAATCGGCGGATACGGCAACTGCATCGGCGTTCCGACCGTCGCCGGAGAGGTGGGGTTTCACCCACGATACAGCGGGAATCCGCTAGTAAACGCGATGTGCATCGGCCGCGTGGAACTCGGCAAAGTGACGACCGCTGCCGCCGCCGGGCCCGGCAACCCGGTGCTTTATCTGGGAAGCGCCACGGGCCGCGATGGAATCCACGGAGCAACGTTTGCAAGCGAAGTCCTTGACGAGGACGGCGAGGATAAGCGGCCGAACGTGCAGATCGGTGACCCGTTTGCAGGCAAATTGCTTATCGAGGCAACGCTGGAGGCGCTGGATACCGGCGCGATCGTCGCAATCCAAGATATGGGCGCGGCGGGGCTCACCTGTAGCACTTGCGAAATGAGCGGCAAGGGTGGCGTCGGCATGGATATCGAGCTATCGAAAGTGCCTCTGCGCGACGAAACGATGTCCTCTTACGAAATTATGCTCAGCGAAAGCCAGGAGCGGATGCTGGCGGTCGCGGCATTTGGACGCGAGCAGGAAATCATCGATGTATTCGAAAAGTGGGGGCTGCCCGGCGTCGTCATCGGTTCGGTTACCGCCGATGGGCTGGTAACCATTC
>JBDSVQ010000083.1:0-3917 GCA_039927135.1 Fimbriimonadales bacterium
GCTAAAAAGAAAACAAGCCCGTTGACAATATCCGCCATCGTCCTCTTGTACTGCGGATGTGCGCGCAGCGCCCTGCCCCAGGCACGCTGGGTATATCGACTTCCTTCTGCGTACTGCGCATTCCGAAACGCTAGCTCCGCCTTCCGAAGGTCTTCACCGGACTGTGATTGCAACTGGTCAAGCCCGTCATTCGCAATGTGATGCCCCGCAAGCAATCGCCTTCGCCATTCGTTTATCGACCACAGGTCATGCGCACCCTGCAATGCAATGGTCGCTCTACCGAAGGCCTCACCGGGCACAAACCCTTTACCCACCTCATTGTCCTTGTCGACATTCAATAGCAGCAGGGAAGTATCGATATACCCCGCACCCGCAATAACTTTCAGCTGCCGGCCGTGTGGTGCAAAAACCACAGCAGAGTTTTCGACGAAACTTCGAAGGCCCAAAGAGCCTAGCGGCGCAACGAACGAATAACTCGGCGGCGAACCGTTATTCCTCGCATCGATCACAAAAAGGTTATTAATCACGCGCAACTGATGCGGATCTATGAGCCCGAGAAGTTGCACCGGCACACAGGGAAACACTACCATCGGAGCTTCCTTATAACTGGTGGTCATCATAAAGTAGGCGGCAAATTGGCCGCTACCTTGAATGCCATAATCGGCGGCGTGCGTAATGCTTCCTCGCTCATCAAGGGCATACGCCATGAACGCAATCGGGTATCTGCGATCGCTTCCCCAGGCGGTAACCGTCGGCACACCATAAATCGCGAAATTTGCAGCCGGGCCGGCAGCGCGAAAGTAATCCGTTCCGCGTATCCCCATATAAGTCCGGTGAAATCTTGCGTATTCGACAATGGCTCCGGTTACGGGAACATCGGGCAAGAAACTCCTTTGGGGGTCGTACCGCAATACTTTGCCTTCGACTGTCCCGAAGCCGGCCATCAAAGACATTCTTCGCAGCGGCCTCCCTTCGCGGTAGGGCACTGACGGGGCGTTAGCAGTCTCCACTTGTGTGTCGTTCAAGGCGTGATGCAACAGACATGCGATGGTTCTAACCTGAGAAAGTAGATTGCCGGTGTCTACGTAGCCAATGGTGTCGTGCGGTGTGTCTTGTCGGTCGCGCACGTCGGCATTTGTCATGAACGTGATCGACGTCGGTCCTGCCATGTTTACGATTTCCGCTTCAATTCCAAACCGCCCCGGAACATTGTTTTTCCAATTGCGCCCGTCCGGATTGTTTACACCGTCGAACGCGACTCGCTCAACGTCCATCCGCAAAGCTTCAGCTATTCCAGGAACGTGTTGCATCAGCGCCCTCGAGATCGGCCGTTCGTTTTCATGATTCTCGTCGCGATAGTCAAACCACCAACCTTTGGCGAGTGACGAAACCGAGCTACTTCCCGTGCTCAAGTCGAGCGTGTAGATACACTGCGGCAACTTCCCGTTGGTAACGTCCCATCCCTTTTGAAACCGCTTCTCGATAAAAGAACGCATCCCCTGCATTCCTTGAAAGTGTGCCGAGGTCGCCATGAACAAAACGCTGCGCTTGGGTGGAAACGCCTTAAAGTGCCTAACTAGCGCGCTTAATGCCGCCATTCCTGCAGCTTGATCCGCCGCCGGAGATAAACCGGGCACTCCGCTCGATCCGTCGGCATAGGCGGAAACAATCACCCACTCGTCGCCCATTTCGGGGTCGTTGCTTGACAGTGCCGTCATGAAGTTTGCGCTTTTGAATTCCACCCATTCCTGCTTGCACTGCAAAGTTGCCTTCCCAGAGGCCGAACGCAAAGTATCCGAATCTTTACGCGAAGCCCAGAACCGAGGAATGTCGAGCGGAATCTCGCTCCACTTCGTTTCCATCTCGCCGCGGTCCGCTATTTCGGGCTCTATAAAAATAACTGCCCGCGCACCCAATCTTGCAGCGTTGTTCCAGCCCTGCTCGCTTTGAAACTCCAACACCACAACGGCACCTTTCACGCGCTTACCGTCGAATTCCGAAGTCGTCCCGCGTCCGCCGTAAATGATTTGCGAGTCAATTTCGCAAGTATTCGTGCGCACGCCGTTGGGCCAAAGTGGGTGCAATGTAATCTTCTTTCCCGCGATGCTCAACATGCCGCGCGCAGCCGAGTCGGGAATGGTAACGGTGAACGGCTCTTCCCAAACCTCTCCCAGGCGCCCAAGCCCTTTTGATCCTCGAATCCAATCAAGGTTACTGCCGCGCGGCCCACCCAAACGTGAGCCGGAGCCCAGCGAGCGGACGGCATCCCTCAGCTCATCCGCGCGGAAATCGCCGATGATCTCAGCGTAATCTGGCTGGCAGTAAGCGTACGATCCGAGTAATGCGAAGAGCGCAGCAGCCCAAAACCTCGGGTTCGTCACCCTATTAGCTTCGACATGCACTCAAAAACGTCCTGCCTGCGGCTATTCTATGGGCATGGTTTTGGTCGTCGATTACCCGGGCTTCGTCCCGGCAGTCAAACGATATGGCGCCGGCAACGATGATTGCGTCTACACGAAGCGCGCCGGAGAATCGCTGCTGCTCTCGTATGTGAACCCTACGTCGGGTGTCCAAGTCCTTGCCTTTGGCATCGGCAAAGAGGAGGAAGTGGTCGCACGTCTCGAGAGCGAGGGGCTTTGCGTATCCAAGGGACTTTGGGTCACTGAAGCCAGCCTAGAACACCTGGCGCAACTCACCAACGAAACATACGTCGCCGCCGTCGCCTACGAAACCAGGAAGGGTCCCGGCCTTTGGGTCGACGCTTACGCGACGCCACCATCAGAAGGATCCGTTTTGAGGGCAATCTTTGAGGAGTTCGTTTCCGAAGGAGTTTTGGGCGAAAAGTCCTTCGAAACCTTCATCTCCGAAGCACGGCCGATCGTACGAGTCCTCGATCCTGAAGACCTAGATCGCTTCGTCAAACAGAAAGCTCCCGCGACCGTGGAATGAAGCCATACCCCGTAACCCTCGGCGTGGAGGAGGAAGTCTTCGTTTTGGAGAAGGGAAGGTTAACACCCACGCTCCAGTCGCTCGACTACCTACGGCGGCTACTCTGGAAGAACCCCAAGCGATATATACAGCATTCCGCATCAAACTTTGCCAAAGGTGAGGAGCGAAAAGAGTGCTTCATGGGCAGCATCGAGATGGCAACCGGTGTTCACGAACAAATTGAGCACCTCCTCGAAGACCTCATGGCGCGGCGTACGGAGTTCGCGAAGGCGGCCCATGGCGGCATGATCGTCCCCGTCGGTTCACTCTTCACCCTCGATTCGCCTACCAATACTGCATCGTCGCATGTCCACGTTGGAGTCCCCCCAACCGAACGCAATCGCGTTTACGAAAACCTCGCCTACTTCGCGCCCGTACTAGCGGTAGCCGCTGCGAACGCCCCCTGGGCAGCGGGCAAGGAGTTCGGCCTCAGCTATCGGATGGCGCAGCCCGGCTGTCTCGGCCCGCTACGCGAAGACCGCGAGTATCGCTTTCAAGACCTCATTATCAGCAAGCGCCTTGGCACGATAGAGTTGCGAATCTTCGATCCAGTGCCGGAGATATATCGGCTCAGAGAGATTCTAGAAGCCGTGACAGCAATCGCCGCATGGCCGGATTCGTTTGCATTTAACCGTGAAACCTACAACTTAGAGCGCGAAACATGGACGAAAGAAGGTGTCACCTCGTACATAGAAGACAGGTGGGAAGAATTGAAGCCGATCTACCCGCTACCTCACGAACTAATCCATGAAACGTTATCGGCACGGCTAAAGGCGATCGCCGCGGAGGACAGCATCGACGCCGCTTACAAGGAAGCCGAGCGCCTCTGGCTTGAAGGCACGGACGTAGCCCCCGAGCACCGCCCGCACTCGCGGCTCCGCACGCTAACGGGACTTGCCGGCTATTACGCAGTGCGCCTGCCGTTCATG
>JBDSVQ010000084.1:0-3062 GCA_039927135.1 Fimbriimonadales bacterium
AAGTAGGTTATTCCCCCGGCACCACGCCGCGCACCGCCCAGGCCTTAGCCTGAAGCGAGAACGGCCCATCCGGCCGGTCACCAATAATATCCTTGTAAAGAATCTGCCGCAGAGTTTCACGCCGGTCATCCGCCAGCGCCATCACGTACGCTCCCGCGGGGCCCTGACCTTCGAGAAAGCGCTGCCAATATTCAGCAAACGACGCATAGCCACAAGGCATGACCAAGCTGGTGACGTCAACGTTAACCAGGCCGGCATCGTGCCAAAGCTCTGTGAGTGCGGCAGGCGAACTATAAGTGCCGGATCGCTTCGCTGCTGGCGTTACACTGGCGTCAATGGTCACAGCGACTTTCCACATCCGATCGTTAAACTCATTGCCACCCGTACCATCCCACATGGCGGTCGCAACCGCGCCACCCGGCTTGGTCACCCGGCAGATCTCCTTCAAAGCTTTAGTTGTGTCGGGAATATGATTAACGACTAACAGCGACAAGCAACGATCGAACGACGCCTCCGGGTAAGAAAGATTTTGCGCGTCGCCCAGTTCGAATCTGACTCGAGGATCGGCAATCTGCGCACGGGCATATTCGATGAAGCCCTTGGAAGCGTCGATGCCGACGATCACCGCAGCTTTCGTCAATCGCGCGATCGACAGCGACAGAGAACCCGTACCGCAGCCAGCGTCAAGAACACTCTCGTGCTCCCCGACTCCGGCAAATCCGATCAATAGCGGCGCCAGTTGCAGGCTCCATCGGCCCATCTGCCGCTCATAGGCTTCCGCGACTTCGAACATAAAGCCCGTCCAATTCGTTGTCGATACTAAGTTACAAAATTTCACTACGCCCGCTGACGCGACCCCAATGGATCCTCCATGCAACTGGCTAAAACTCCATCAAGTCTTTGGCGATCAGCACTTGGCCGGAAAAGTGTTTCTTCACCTCCTCGGCCCATGGCATGTAATCGTCAGAACCGACCCGTTGGCTCAAGTGCGACAGCACCACGGTCTTGACGTTGGCGCGTGTGGCCATTTCCCCAACAACGTCAAGGTTCATGTGACCTTGCGTAGCCTGTCGCATGATTCCCGCCTGCTCGTCGGTCGTCATGGCGTGCCAGCGGCCGTCCTTGATCATCGCTTGTTTCCGATCCTCGCACGAAGAGGTCTCGGTGACGAGGAGGTCGGCGCTTTTGGCAAGTTCAGTGACAGCATCACTGGGGCCAGTATCTCCCGTAAACACAATCACGCGATCAGGCGTTTCAAAACGATACGAATAGGACTTATGCTTGCCCGCCGCCGGACCTTTATGGAAAGCAAAGTGGCTATTTTCGGCGGCCGTCACCTTGATGTTGGTGTCCTGGTAAATCACCCCGGTGCCAACGTCATGACCGAAGAACACCTGGGCTATCGGTACCGTGCGCCCGCCATCGGCTATCCTGATCTCGGCACTTATGGTGAAATAGTGCACCGCGGCCTTGACCAGCTCTTCGGTCCTGGGCGGGCCATAGACATGAATCGGCTTGGTACGTTGGCGATCCCACGCCAAGGACATCAGCGTACCGAGACCCGCTGTGTGGTCGTCATGATGGTGCGTAATAAAAATCAGTCCGATCCCTCGGACATCAATACCAGCCTCTGCCAGACGGCGTGCGGCGCCGTCTCCGGCATCAACGACATAATGCGTGCCGTTGACGGTTAGCAGATTGGACGATTGCGCCCGGTCCGCTCGCAGCGAAGGACCCGCCGCTGTGCCGAGCGTAACCAGTGATGATAGTTTTTGCATGTTCCTCTCCATGTCATGAACATCAAATAGGACGCTGTAAAGATTAAGCTACGACGGCACGCACTCCACCACGCTCATCTCGGACTGCGTCGGGACAATTTTCGTGATTTGAAACCCTGCCGCCGCCAACAACGCATGGTGATCGGTGACCGTACGCTCGCGACCGCCGGTTGTCACCACGATCTGCAAGTCGATCGCGCACACAGCCTGCGCCATCCACGACGCTTCCGGGCGATCCGGCAGCACCCGTTGCACGAGGACAAGTTTAGCTTCCTCACCCATCACTTGACGGCAGGTTTTGAGAATCGTAATCGATCGCTCATCATCGAAAGAATTCACCACGAGGGACAGTACATAGCCAACGTCCCCTTCGAGCGAGGAGATGGCGCACCAGCGCGTGGATCTCTTCGGCCGCCGGAAACAGATCTGCCTGCGTACTACTCGACAGCGCAATGCTCACCCCCGCCTCCGCAAGGCCTTGAGCGATCGCCCGAGCTATACCACGAGAGGCGCCGGTAATGAGCGCCACGCGCCCGGAAAGATCGAACAGGTTAGATGTCATGATCGATCACATACCTTATCAACGCGACTGAACCTGTGAATTGGCGGTATTTCGTAATCAGCATTGGATTAGTCGCGTCACAATTCAAATCGCTGTGCCATTTCGACTCACCCGGTTCGTTGTTTAGAAAACTGCTTTACGGATTGCAGATCATTGACCCAGTCGCGACCGGATCGGCACCAACCTTGGTTTTTTGGCCTCAGCTCGGCTCGCTGGCGCGCCGTGCCGACGCGGATGTTGAACACTTGCGGGTCGTTCACCGCCGCCGAATAAATCGGCGTGCCACACTCCGGACAGAAGGCCTGGGCGCGTTTAGCACCACTTTCGGCAGTCTTTACATAAATCTTCGGTTGGCCGTCTATTTGAAAGGCTTCCTTGGTTGCGGCTACACTGACTCGAAAGGCGGTACCCGTGAGGGTCTGGCAATCCGTGCAATGGCATATGCCAACCTTTTCCGGATCGATTTCCGCGCTATAAGTGATATTCCCGCAATGGCATCCACCGTCGATCTTCATATCAGTCTCCTCGCTAATAGTGCTGTGAGTACTGGGCACCTGATTCCGCAACCGAGCCTAACTCTCCAAACATTGCACAAAGCCTATTCGAGAAAATCCACCGCGGCAAGCAACCAAGAACCTCCGAACAGCGATTTTGTGACAAGCCCCCCATCGTTAAACCGGACCAAGAGAAACATTAACATTTCCATCGCATTCAATGCCTTT
>JBDSVQ010000085.1:0-7237 GCA_039927135.1 Fimbriimonadales bacterium
AGCGTTGTGTGGCTCGGGCTCCGCGACGTCGATCCAGGAGAGGCCGACAGAATCTCATCGTTCAAGCCGCGCAATGCGATTTCCATGCACGAGGTCGACCGCTACGGCATCGCGCAGTCGGCCGAAATGGCTATTGCCCAGTTGAAGCAAACGGGCGCGCGGCGCCTCTGGGTTAGCTTCGATGCAGACGTGCTCGACCCGCAGATCGCGCCAGGCACCGGCACCAAGGTTCGCGGGGGACTGTCCTACAGAGAAGCACACCTTTTGGCTGAAATCTTGCACGAAACCCTTCGCTCGGACGACTCGCCGTTCGAATTGGTCGGCGTAAAAATCGCAGAAGTGAACCCCATTCTCGACCAGCAAAACGCAACGGCGACGCTTTGTGTGGAATGGCTCGCGTCGCTTTTGGGCAAGCGCATCCTCCCTTCGTGGGACTAAACTGCCGCTATGCCTGTCCGACTCCCTGAGCAACTATCTCAACTGCGGCCCTACGTTCCGGGCATTCCTATCGAAGAAGTGCAGCAAGAGTTCGGCATCAGCGAGATCGTTAAGCTCGCATCCAACGAGAATCCGCTCGGCCCCTCGCCGCTTGCTTTACAGGCAATTGTAGACTTCGCACGGTACGGGTCGCTCTACCCCGATGCTGGGTGCGTCGAATTAAAGTCGCTGTTAGCCAGTCATGTCGGTTTGCCGACTTCTCAGATAAGTGTGAGCAACGGAAGTGACGAAATGATTCATTTATTGAGCCTACTTCTGTTGCGCCCTGGTGACAACATCGTGATGGGCGATCCGGGGTTTTCGCGGTACGAGTCGGAAGCATTGGCGGCAGGCGCACAAACTCGGAAAGTATCCCTCGATGAAAATGCGCGGCACGACGTTTCTGCGATGTTAGCGGCGATCGATAATAATACGCGGATTGTTTGGCTCGCAAACCCCAACAATCCGACTGGGACCATCTTGCGTCGCAGTGAAGTGGGTGCACTTATCGAAAATGTGCCCGAACACACACTGACTGTTTTGGATGAAGCGTATTTCGAGTTTGCTACGGACTCCGAGTACCCCAGCTCGGTGGATTACATAAGATCCGGAAAGCAGGTCGTAGGCTTGCGAACCTTCTCCAAAACATACGGTCTAGCGGGGTTACGTGTGGGCTACGCGATGGGGCCGGAGCGCATGATCGATGCGGTTGAAAGAGTCCGCGCGCCGTTTAACGTCAATGCCCTAGCCCAACGAGCAGCTATCGCGGCGCTCAGCGACACTAAACACTTGACAGCCGCAGTCGATATCAATAAAGCCGGGAACGAGCGTCTGCACCGATTCCTTTCAGAGCGTGGATATCGCGTTTTTGAGAGCTATGCGAATTTCGTATGGTACGATATGGGTTTCCCAACGCAAGACTTCTGCCGACAACTGTTAATGCGCGGCGTAATCGTGCGACCCGGCAGCGTGTTTGGCTACGATAACCACATTAGGGTCAGCATCGGGACAGATGCCGAGTTAGATGCGTTTGAAACTGCATTTGATGCGATCCTACAGGAATCGGTTCGCGCTTAGTCGTTATTGCTAGCGCTGCTTCGTGGCAAATAAATGTTGAAGGTCGAACCTTCGCCTAAGGTGCTATCCACCACCAATTGCCCCTTGTGCTGTCGCACGACTCCGTAAACCGTCGCAAGCCCGAGACCGGTCCCCTTGCCCTTGTCCTTCGTTGTGTAAAAAGGCTCGAAGATGTTTTCAATAATTTCTTTAGGAATTCCGGAGCCATTATCCGAAACAGATAAAAGCGCGTATTCACCGCGCTCGACATCACCGTCAACGGCTTCAAACGGCCTCTCAACCACGAAGTTTCTGGTAGTAATCGTGATAACGCCCTGATCGGCAATCGCATCGCGCGCGTTTACAACCAAGTTAACTAGCACTTGTTCCAATTGATTCGGGTCGCCCTTAACATGCCACAGGTCGTCTTCAAAATCTGTGTCTATGCGCACGTTTTCGCCCACAATACGAACCAATAACTGCCGCATGATCTCCGTCAATTTGTTCAGGTCGACTTCCTGGACCTCCTGAACGTGTTTTCTCGCAAATGCAAGTAGCTGCGCGGTTAGTGTCGCAGCCCGGTCGCCGGCCGCGCGAATTTGTTTTAGGTCGCTGGCAACGGGGTGATCCGGGTCAATGCGCATTTCTCCCAGCTCGGCATAACCGATAATCGCCGTTAGCAGGTTGTTGAAATCGTGCGCGATTCCACCGGCCAGCCTCCCAATGCTATCCATTTTCTGGGAGTGGAGCAGCTGCTCTTCAAGTCGTTTCCTGTCCGAAATATCAATCGACATACTCCCAACAGCGGTTGGCCATCCGTTGGAGTCCAAAAGCGGGAACTTCGTAGAAATAAAGCTTCGGTCCTCACCATTGACGACCATAACCTTTTCAATGTTAATCGGCGCCCCGGTCATCAAAACCGCAAGGTCGCTGCGTCGCAGTCTTTCTGCGAGATTTGCAGGCAACAAATCAGCATCCGTTTTCCCAATCGCCTTTTCCGGCGTCATGCCCAGCATACGGCCGTACTCTTTGTTTAACAATAAGTATCTACCATCAGCATCTTTCAAATAGATACCAGCGGGACTGTTATCCAAAAGCGTTTGCAGTCTGGATTGGCTCTGTTTTAACTCATCAGCGGTCGTTCGCACCGACGCCTTTTCCCTGCGCAGGGTCTCATACGCAAGGGTAATAGTCAACGAAATTAGAACATAGACGCCGTAATCAAACTTTGCCAGAGGATCGGAGAGCGCGTCTGGTCCGCCAGAGAAAAAGTGCAAGCCGATTAGTCCGCCGAAAATCGTCGCGATCATTCCGCTCCAAGCACCACCGAAACGTGCGGCCACGACCACCGATAGATAAAACGTTATATAGGGGCGCCTGCCGAGCAGCTCCTCGTCCAACCCTAACCGCAAAAGAAAGGCTAAAAAGGTGCAGGCGACACCCAACAGCACGTGCCACAGGAACGCGTTGTGGTCGTATTGGGTCTCTTTCGTTACCTTCATCCGGGTGCGCTTACCCCGGCGACTTCTCTAACCCGCGAACCAAGTTCTTCTCGGCAAAAGCATGCTTGCTGATTTCGCGCGCCAACTCTTTGGCGATTTCTCGGAAGCGCGCGGCCTGCGGACGATCTGGGTACGCGACAATGCTTGGCTCGCCTTCGTCCCCCGATTCGCTGATCGCGGGGTCGAGCGGCACCGAGCCCAAGAATGGCGCACCGATATCTTTCGCGAGTGAAACGCCATCGCGACCAGAAAATATCTTCGTCGATTCCCCACACGAAGGACAGACGAAATGAGACATGTTTTCGATGACACCGACAATTGGCGCATTCAATCGCCGGAAAAGCAAAACTGCCTTTGCCGCGATGTTCGCCGCAACGTCCTGCGGAGTCGCCACGATGACCACGCCGGTTAGCGGCACTAGCTGTGCCAAAGACATCGGCGCGTCGCCTGTTCCAGGCGGCAGGTCCACCAATAGGTAGTCCAGCTCGCCCCATGCAACATCTCCCAATAACTGCTTCACGGTGCCCGCGACCATCGGTCCCCGCCACAAAACCGCCTGACCATCCTCCAACAAGAACCCCAGCGACATCATCGATATGCCGTGTTTTTTGATCGGAATAATTTTCGCGTTCTCGGTCCATGGCTTTTCGTCGACGCAACCCATCATCATGGGCACGCTCGGGCCGTAAACGTCGGCATCCAAGAGACCGACGGTCGCGCCTTCCTGCGCCAAGGCTACAGCGAGGTTGACGGAGACCGTGCTCTTTCCAACCCCACCTTTGCCGGATGCGATGGCAACTATGTTCTTTACGCCGGGCACCAAGTCGACATTCTCACTGGTCTTGCGAACCCGAGCCGTCATCTCGATCTCGACGTCCGAGGCGCCGATTCCACGGATGGCATCGACCGCTTCTTGGTGCAAGACCTCTTTCACCGGGCAGGCAGGCGTCGTCAGCTCGATAGTTGCGCGGACTTTCTGCCCTTCGATTCGTACATCTTTCACGAAGCCAAGGGTTACGATATCCCGCTTAAGGTCGGGATCCTGTACGGCTCGCAAGGCCGTAAGCACGGCTTCTTCAGTAATCACCATTTGAGGCTACCTCACGGATCGACGAACAGCGTCTTATCGTTCGTAAACGTTACCGCGCCCGGCGCGGCCTTTCTCGGCTTTCGCACGTGCTTGCCAAGCGTCACCGTGACCGGAACGTGCCGGGCATGCTTTTGATTGCTGTGTTTCGCGGCAATCACGGCGGCCTTCAGAAGTGTCGGTTGCGGAACGCGCTCCGGTTTGTTGTTCGTTCGCAAAACCACGTGCGCGCCATGCGCGCCGCGGACGTGCAGCCAATAATCGTTCGGTTTCGCAATGCGAGTGGTGACGAAGTCGTTCGCGGTGGCGGTTTCTCCCCAGATAACCGTAAAACCGTCAATCTCCGTTTCGCGCACTTTATGCCCTTGGAATGGCGATTCTTTGCGCTCCGATGGCGCTTTTTGTTCGCGCAGCAAACCGGATTTCTTTGCTTCCTCAATCGCTGCAGAAGCGTCATCCTCTAACCTGCTCAGCAAACTCTTCGCAAGCAAAATCTCGTCTCGCAGCCGATCCCGTTTCGGCACCAAATCCGCAGCTGCATTCTTAGCGTTTTTCGCTTTCTTGAAATAGCGGTCGGCATTTTCTGGAGCGGTTTTCTTCGCATCGAGCGCAATCTCCACCGGCACGCCTTCGTAGTCGACGGTCTCCAAAACCGCCACCTCTTTCGGCAAGTGGGCGAGGATCAGTTCGCCGAACATTTGCAAACGCCTCGCCCGAGAAGCCGTGTCAAGCACGTCCTCAATCTGCCCGAGAGTCACCTCCCGTCCGGAAACCGCGCGCTCGAGTTGACCGCGCATTGCCCTGGCTGCCGCCTCGGCGTCCAGACGCGGAATCAGATCGGTGTAGTACTTCTCAAGCGCTTGCGAAAGGCTTGCCATCGGCATCCCTTTCCGCCCCTCCAAAGGCATCGGATAGGCACCTTCTCCGGGATAGAACACCGGCTCAACATTCGAAGCCCTCTCCAAGAACGTCTCGGTCCCAACCGCTGCCACCTCGCCTTTCATAGTTCGAGAAAGCCCGGTACCGCTTTCTAGGGCGGCCTCCAACGACAACGGTCCGTCTCCGCTCGGCGCGGTAACTTTGCGCAGCCGGGCGACCCCGCCGCCTCCGCCGTGTAGCCTCATGTTTGCGCGGGTTCCGATGAGGTCGACCGCCAATTCGTAGCCCTTCGCGGTAAGGCGAAACCGTCGGTCGAAGCCGACCTGGTCGATCCGCTCGATGATCGCTCCCTCGATCCTTTCTTTCAGCACCTTCCCAAATCCGTCGGCGACATCGCCGCGCAGGCCGCAGAGGTAGGCGCGCGGCTCGCGAGGGTCGCACGAGATCAGCAGCGTGCCGGCTTGCGTGTGGAGAACCACGCCAAACTCGCCGAACGAACGCACGCGATCGATGCGTGCGCCGACCAGCGGCTGCGCCTCTTCCAAGACGCCCCGCAAAACCAACGCATCGAAACCGATTCGGTCGGGCACCGCGATAGGCTACCAGCCGCAAGTACAATATTCGCCAGATGCTCGAATCCATGCGCGAGACGCTGCTGCAGGAATCCGGCGCGGTGGCGCGCCTCGCGGACCGCCTGACCGACGCCTATGGCCAGGCGGCAGAGCTCATGCTGGCGTGCCAGGGCAGGGTCGTTACCTGTGGCATTGGCAAGGCAGGAGACATCGCCAAAAAATTCAGCAGCACGCTCAGCAGCACGGGCACGCCCAGCTTTTTCCTACATCCGGCGGATGCAGTGCATGGGGACCTCGGGATGCTGCGGCCCGAGGACGTCGTCGTCCTGCTTTCCAACAGCGGCGAGACCGATGAGGTGCTGCGCCTTTTTGCGCCGCTTCGCGAGATCGGCGTGAAGACCATCTTGATCACGAGCCGGACGGACAGCACAGCCGGCCGACAATGCGATATCGCTCTCGATATCGCATTGGAGGCGGAGGCGTGCCCGCACAACCTCGCGCCGACGACGAGCACGACGCTCATGCTCGCCCTCACCGACGCGCTTGCGATTGCCGTGATGCGGGCTCGCTCTTTCTCGCGAGACCAGTACGCGCTGGTTCACCCCAGCGGAGCGCTCGGCCGCCGCCTTTTGATGCGCGTTCGCGATGCGATGCGCCAGGGCGACGACCTTCCGCTCGTTTCGCCCGACACGCCCTTTCTCGTAATCCTCGAAAAGATCACCCGTGCCGGGGCAGGCGCGGCGGTCGTGGTCGATGCCGGCGGTGCGTTGCTCGGCCTAGTCGCGGATGGCGATATCCGCCGGCGTCTGCTCTCCGAGAAAGAGGGCGCGCTGGACGACCGCGCCGACGAACTTATGACCCCTAACCCCGCGACTGTCGAAGCCGACGCCCTCGCCGTCGAGTGTTTGGAGGCTTTCGAAAATCATCCCAAAAAGATCGGCGAAATGCCCGTCGTCGATAACGGTAAGGTCGTCGGCCTCGTAATGCTAAAAGATCTCATCCGCTTGGGGCTTTAACGGGTCGAAGCGGCACGTCACCCGTCGTCACTTGACATCACCATTCAGATAAATGGTGACCGTTTTGCCTGCTATCGTTAGCTTGCCCAACTCTACCGAACCGCGTTCCTTTTCCGGGGGCAACTTCCCACCAGCGAAGGTGTATTCAAACCCATCTAAGACGCTGATATCCGCCAAGAAAACGCTCAGGCCCTCCACTAACTCCGCGCGCGTTTTCGGCAGTGATTCGTCATTATCACCAGCTAGCATAACGGCGGCCGTTCCAATATCGCGGCCCCTAGCCAGCAACGCGTCGTGGGCACCCACACTCTGCATACTCGCCTCCCATTCCTTCGACATCTTCCAGTAAGGCCCCGCTCCAAAAGGAGGGCTGAGTCTGATCGAACCGTCCTCCTCAAGATTTGCATTTATGCTTACTCCGTCAGTGGACTTCAACGTAATCGTGTTTCCTGCACGCGTCCACGTTCCTTCAATAGGCTCCGCCATGATTACCGACAACTTCCAACTGTTTCCCTCGCTAAACGCAAAGGTGGCTACGGGAATGCTGTCGTGATCGAAGGCGTTAGAAGTCGGCTTCTCACGCACGAACGCATAGTAGTTGCCGGTCGGGTCGCTCGTGGTCGAGCAGCCTCCGATGCCGAGAGCTGA
>JBDSVQ010000086.1:0-6866 GCA_039927135.1 Fimbriimonadales bacterium
TCAGGTTGATCCGAATATCTTTCCCCGGATGCACCATCGACCGGTTGTGCTGCACCAATGTGTTCGCAAGATCGAGGATTCCGACGCGGTCCAGGTCTTCTCGCGACAATAGATCGTGCACATTCGCAATTGCCAGAATTCGCGCGAGGCTGTCGTTAATAACCTGCGCCACACTGCGATGCCCGGCCTCGTTTAACTCCAGTCGCAATAAGCTGACAACCTGCTGCAAGCTGTTTTTTACGCGGTGATGCATTTCTTGCATCAAGGTCGTGCGCACTTGCAGCTTGGCGTGCTCGATTGCGATTGCGGCTTGCTTTGCCAGAACTTCGAGCGCTGACAATTCAACCCTGGAGAATTGGTGTTCACTGCCCGTGTAGCAGGTCATAACGCCGATCGCCTTATCGCGAACGATCAAGGGCACGCACGCCATGGATCGCAATCCCTGTTGCTCTGCTAATTCTGCGCCAATATAATCCGGAGAGGTCGTAACGTCCGTCGTTGTGATTATCTGCTTTTCAACGAGGGCACGGCCCGCAAAGCTTTCTCCGGCTCGAATGCTGCGTTTGCGCCGATAGGCCCAACTTTCTGATTGCGTTGCCCTCAGCACTAATTCGTCGCGCTTCTCGTCAAGTAAGCGTACGGTTACGACTTTGTAATTGAGCCGCTCCGCAGTGAAGCTGACCAGCAGTTGCAGAATTTCTTCGAGGTACGGACTGCAGGCGATCACGTCGGTCACTTCGCTAACAGCTTCGTATCGCTGAGCCTTTGATTCGAGCGCTTTCATGCGCTCTTGGTGGCGCAGCGCTCGGGCAATCTGGTCGGCAATTCGCGATAGGACGCGCGCCTCGTTTCGCTCATATCCGTAAGCTCTGCGCGTTCGAACGTCTATTACGCCAATCATGTGCCCCTCATTGATAAGCGGGACGCAAAGGATGCTCTGAAACTGCCGCTCCTCGAACCCTGCGTATTCCTGGTATCGCGAATCGGTCCATGGCTCGCGGGCTACCACGACCGAACGGCGAAGCTCTGCCGCCCAGCCCGTGAGTCCCTGACCGAGCCTAATGGCGACTCTGCCAACCTGTTCAGGCGCCATGGTATCCGCGGCTAAACGCAGGTAGCCCTCGTGATCAAGCAAGAACAGATGGGCCGCGTCGGTGCGCGTGACGCTTCGCGCGATCTCGGCGATCTCGGACAGGGTCTCTGCCCCAGGCTCGTTGTGCTCCAAAACGTTCGCGATGCGCTCAAGAGCGTCTACGACTGCCTCACCTTCAGCAATGCGAGCACGGTCCGCGTCCGAAGTTGAGTCACCCATCCGCAGCTTTTGCCGTTCGCGGGAAGAGGACGGCCATTTTCGACGGGGCGGCTTCACCGCTCACAGTATAAAGGGTACTTCTCACCCAATTTCCTTAGCTATGCGAAATATCGGGTATAAATCCACCCGAAATGTCTGCCGTGGCACACGATGCCCCACGAAAAATGCCTCTAGTTGCGATTGTAGGCAACCCGAACGTTGGCAAGAGCGTCCTCTTCAACAAGCTCACCGGGCGATATGTGACGGTTTCGAACTATCCCGGCACCACTGTGGAAGTTACCAAGGGTGTTGCGACGGCTTATCGGCTGCGCTTCAATCTTGTGGATACGCCGGGGATGTATTCGATGTCTCCGATTACGGAAGAGGAGCGGGTTTCGCGCCGGCTGCTTATCGAAGACAGGCCGGACTTGGTCCTGCATGTCGTCGACGCGAAGAACTTAGACCGCATGCTGCCGCTGACTTTGCAATTGATCGAGGCGGGCTTCAAAACGATTTTGGTGCTGAACATGATGGACGAGGCGCAACGTCTCGGCATCCACGTGGACTCACTTCACCTTTCAAACGCCTTGGGCATTCCAGTCGTCCCTGCGGCATGTCTGCACGGGCACGGCATCGACTCACTTAGGGACCTCGTTCATGGCCACTTCGGCTCCCGCTGAGGGCCTCTTCGGGTACTCCGAAGAAGTCGAAGCATCTGTCACCGCGATCGAAAGCCACCTACGCGCCGGTGACTACGGACTTTCACATCGAGCGGTGGCGTTGCTTTGCCTACAGGGTGACGAGGAAATCCTTGAGCGCGTTGGACTTCAGGAGGGCGAGGAGGCAGAAGGAAGGGTCCGCGACATTGTTGCCGGCGTTTCTTTTTGCCCTACGGTCCCGCTCGCGTACCAACTGATGTTAGCTCGTAATGAGCGGGCTCGAGCATTGGCTGCGACGGCCGTCAGCGAGGTGGGCCAGCGCAAGTCGTCGGGAGTTTCGGTGCTTGCAGGAAAACTGAGCAGCCATCCAGTTTGGGGATTTCCGATTCTGCTGTTGGTGCTCTATTTTGGGCTGTATCAGTTTGTGGGTGTGTTCGGTGCGGGCACGCTTGTCGGGTGGATCGAAGCGGACTTATTCGGCGAGATTATCAATCCGGCGATCATATCGTTTGTAGAGCGATTTGCGGCTGCTGGGTCTCCTGTCTTCGAGTTACTTGTCGGCGAATATGGCGTTTGGACGCTTGGTGTGACGTACGCTGTCGCTCTTATCCTGCCGATTATTTTTACGTTTTTCCTGATTTTTAGCACTCTTGAAGACTCTGGCTATTTGCCTCGGCTCGCGCTGCTCGTCGATCGAATGTTTAAGAAAATCGGCTTGAACGGTCGCGGAGTCATCCCTATCGTTCTGGGTTTCGGATGCGATACCATGGCAACCGTCGTTACTCGGATTCTCGAAACAAAGCGAGAGCGGGTCATTGCGACATTTCTGCTTTCGTTGGCGATACCTTGTACGGCGCAATTGGCGGTTGTTACCGGATTACTAGCCGGGGCAAGCACGATTTCGGGTCCGCTAGGAGTTTCATTTTCACCTCTGCTCGCGGCTTGGGCACTGATAATGTTGGGCATTTTCTTGCTGGTTGGGTACTTGGCGGCGAAGGTAACACCCGGGAAAACGGCTCCTTTTTATCTTGAATTGCCGCCCATGCGAATGCCAAGTCTTTCGAACGTTTTGGTAAAGACTTTTGCGCGGATGCAATGGTATTTCTTGGAAGTTGCGCCCCTGTTTTTGATTGCGAGCGTTGTTATCTGGCTCGGGCGAATGCCTTCCGGATGGGTCGCAGTTCCTGCGTGGATGGGTTACTCGATTGCGAAGAAACGACCGCTGACAATGAAACTCGCGTTCGCGGCGGTTGCCGGCATTGCCGGATACGGTGCGATGGTTCTCACGGCCGGAAAGACAATGTTTGATTTGGCGATCAAGTCGCTGGAGCCGCTGGCGTCCCTATTGACGTTGCCGGCACAAGCCGCCGAAGTGTTTCTCTTTGGTTTCTTTCGAAGAGACTACGGTGCCGCGGGCCTAGACAAAATGATTGGCGAAAACGCAATGTCGCCGGCGCAGGTCTTGGTCATCGCGGTGACGATTACCCTGTTCCTGCCCTGTATTGCGCAGTTCCTTGTTATTAAGAAAGAGCGCGGATTGGGAATGGCGGTTGGCATGCTTAGCTTTACGCTCGTATTCGCAACGTTGGTTGGTGCAGGATTAGCTGCCCTCTTGAAGGGCACCGGGTGGCTCGCATGACATGCACGCACTGCGGCAACGAATTCACGATCGAGGAATCCAACAATGCTTGCTCCAAATGCGGCTCTTTCGGTGGGTGCAACTTGGTGATGTGCCCGAAATGCGGTTACGAACAGCCGCGCATTCCGAAGTGGATCGAGAAGATTTCGAAGGCGTTCTCTAACCGAAAAAGGTTGGACACAAAGTGACACTCTCGCAATTGCCAAAAGGCGAATCGCGAGTCATTAGCGAGATCGTCCACGATAAAGACGGCCACTGGAAAAAGCTTGTCGCATTCGGCATCATGCCGGGCGCGACGATTAGCATGCTACAGCGATGGCCCACGTTCGTAGTGCGAGTTGGGAATACCGAAGTCGGATTGGATGAAACCACCTCAAGCCTTGTACTTCTCGATTAGGGCCGGACCGGAATCCTTGCCGCTCCCGTAATCGTCGCTCGACCATCCTTTATGAGGATAGATTCCATATCGAAGGCTCCATGCAAGCCGAGGTCACGATCAAGATCGAGCACGGGATTGAAGGCGCGGAGCAGGGCACCGTCGGACCCGTCGCGAATTCGCTTCCCTTCTATAAAAGTTATCGGATTAGCGATAACGAGTTTGCGTTTCTCGGAAATTCCCAAGTCGCAGATGATTTCGAAATCACGCCGAATCAATGCGATCATTGCAGTGCCTTTTGCGAACAATTTGTATTTATCGAAGCGAACTTCGATTTTCTGTGCAGCAGGAAATCGAGCAAGGATGTAGCGTTCAAGGCCGTCCTCGTCAATCGTTACGCTTCCCTTCCCTTCGCCGCTTTTTGTCAGGCAAACCTTGCCTTCGCGCAGCAGCCCGAGGGCAAACCGATTATTCGGAAGATCACAACTCAGCTCGACAACCGGAAGGTCTCGAATTACGAAATCTCTTAGGCTCAACACCAAGCGCGCCAGCCTGCCTCGTTGAGAAAGCTGTGGGTCCGTGAACAGGGGCATGCCGTCGACTTTGAAGCCACTAGCAACAATTTCAACCCTTGAAACCCGACCAAGTGCGGTGCCAAGGACGCCATCGGCCTCAGCCTTGACCGAGACCGATTCAGCAGCGAGAATGCTTTGATATCAGCCGCGGCGGCACGCTCAATCCTGCCCCATTCGGAGCCGATCAGCGCAGCGCTGGCGAGCGCCAAGCCGGCAGCGGACAAGATTGCGAACTTCAACGGGCTAACATTAGCACGTGCTGAAGATCGCAACCCCGGCTTTTGTTTACCACCGTGTTCGCGGAATGGACCGGATCGAGTGGCTGCAGGGACAGCTGACGCAGAACGTATTGGAGATGAGGCCCGGAGACTGGAGGCAGACTGCGGCTCTGAACGCTACCGGCCAGCTGCTTGCGGACGGCGCGCTTTGGGTGTTCGATGACGAGGTCGTCGTGGGGTTCGACCGCTTCGCAACCGGAGTTCAGGATGCGCTCGCCTCGCGGATTATCATGGAGGATGTGGTTTTCGAGCCCATCGTCGGCAGCGTTCCTTCGCTTGTTGGCGAAGTGGTCAATGCCGACGATGTTGACTATGAAGCCGCGCGCGTGGAGGCGGGGATGCCGCTTGCCGGGATCGATTACGATTCCAAGACCTTGGCAATGGAAATGGGCCCGCACTTTATCTCGACGCGGATTGCATTGGACAAGGGCTGCTACACCGGGCAGGAGATCGTGGAGCGGATCCGGTCTCGGGGGCACACCAACAAGCAGTGGGTGGGGCTGCAGTCGGAATCGCCGATTCCGGATTCGCCGGAAGCTCGGATTACGAGCCGGGCGGAATCACCGCGGTTTGGACATATCGCGCTGGCTTTTGTGAAGACTGACTTGGCTGCGCCGGGGACTTTGATCGGGGCGGCTTCCGTCGTGCCCTTGCCATTTCGATGAAAAAAGGGCAGCGGAAGAACCGCTGCCCACTCGATTTATGGCGAGTTGAGATTACATATTACGTTTCTATAGACGCCGCCAAGATGCCTTAGCGTTCACTTCTCGGTCAACTTTGCCAGGCGGTACAGGATGTGGGCGTAAATCTTTGCCATTTTCAGCGGATGGCTGATGTGGATTCGTTCGTCGTTCTCGTGGGCGAGGCCGTCGCCTTCCCAGCCGGTGCCGACGCTGACGGTGTTCGGAACAGCTCGGGCGTAGGTGCCGCCTCCCATAGAGCGGGGCGGGGTCATGTCGTCGGTTTCTGCTCGGTAGGCTTCGAGGATGGTAAGGACCGGCTCGCGATCTGCCGGGAAGAAGAGCGGCTCGCTATCGTCGAATTCGGCGACCGACCAGCCGAAGCCGTCGCTTTCAAGCTTCGCTTTGCCGCGAGCGTGCACGTCGTCGCCTTTCCAGGTGACCGGGTAACGGATGTTGACCGTTACCTGAGCGGCGTCTCCTTCGGTGCGGACGACGCCGACGTTGGCGGTTAGGTCCTCGCTCGGATCGTCGCGGCCGTCGATGGCGAGGCCGACGCCGGCCGGGTGGCCGAGCATCAGCCAAGCCTCGTATTCGTGCACTTGCATCGGCGGGGCGATGGTGTGGGCGAAACGCATTGCCCGGGTGTACGCGCTGTCGCCCATGAAGGGCGTGCTTCCGTGGGCGGCTTTGCCGATTGCCGTGACGCCGATGCGATTTCCGCTGACGGAGACGCTGACGTTTTTGTCCCAGTAGTCCGCGATCTTTTCTTTGATCTCGGCCTCTAATTCTGGGGCGAATTCGAGGGTTAGCTCGAACTTATCGATCACGATGTTTGGGCGGGAGCCGCCTGACATCGAGAGGATCGACAGGTCGCCTTTCGGGAAGGGCGCGCGGACGATGAAGTTCGCAATTCCCTTCTCGGCGTTGTACAGCGGCCAGCCGGAATCGGGGGCGATTCCGTAGGTGGGGGCTTCTTCGGTTTTGAAGTACCGCTCCACGCATTTGAAGCCGCTTTCCTCGTTGCAGCCAAAGACCGCTCGCATCCGGCAGTTTAGGTCTGCGCCGGTTTCCTTCAGCGCGCGGAGCGCGTAGAAGGAGGCGATCGTTGGGCCTTTGTCGTCGACCGCGCCTCGGGAGTAAATGTACTCGCCGTCGATTTCGGCGCCGAAGGGGGCGTGCTTCCAGCCGTCGCTTACGGGCACAACGTCGAGGTGACCGAGCGTCATGACGAGCTTGTCACCCTCTCCGAACTCGGCGTGGCCGGCGTAGCCTTCCACATCTTTCGTCGCCATTCCCCACTCCTCGCCTTTGCTTAGCGCCCAATCCAGAGCTTCGCGGCAGCCTTGTCCGAAAGGGGCGTTGGGC
>JBDSVQ010000087.1:0-14363 GCA_039927135.1 Fimbriimonadales bacterium
CGCCGGCGTTAACTGATTGTCGCTATATCGTCAGGGACAGAAACGGGGGAAGCATGTATTTCGCGCATTTGGTGAGTCTCCGCGCCCCTCAGTAGAGGCGTAGCGTTAAAGTACACCCAATTCGCCCATTTTTGGAAAAGATTAGGTCTAACGTCCTACGTTCCGCTTCCGTCCTTCAACGGAGAAATGCGGTCGCGTGGAGGCGCACTCTCGACGTCGATGTCGGTATCCGGCTTTGTGAGCACGGGCTCGGGAAGTTCGTCGCCCTGAACGGATTGCAATTGGTACGCGATGGCCGCGATTGCAACCGCAAGGATGATGATCCAAAGAGGAATGAGCCGAGGATCGGCTACTCGTTTAAGTCCCATATATACGCGGACGTGTTCTCGATCAGCCCTTTCCAAGAGTCTTGGAACTGACAACCATTGGTCAGGTCGCCCACGGTCACCATATCCACGTGGCCATCGCCGAATCCAACGGTGAACCGATCGTTATGCCACGGCCACGCACCGCCATAGACGAGCCAGGACAGAGTGCTAGAAGGCTGCCATCCAACCGGGGAGAAGCCAAAGTAACTTCGCGATCCGCGCGGGATGTCGAACGAATCCGTCACCGTGCCGTCAGCCATTTTCACATAGCGGCAGGGAGGCACTGTCACCCAGCTACCGCCGCCCAACGGCTTGCCGGATTCCGACCTATCCCATACCGAGTCGATGAATGCCAGCGTTCGACTCGTGTTTGCGATCTGCGACATTGCAATTGGGTGCGAAGCCCAAACGCCCGCCTGGTCTTGGACCAGGGGGCTGAAATACATGTAGTTGTAACCTAGGTTCGACCTTAGGGACGCCGCGTAGTATCCTTCCCAGCCGCTCGGCGTGCCTGCCGTTCCGCGGCCCGTGTCGGAAGGGCACGTGAAAAGCCTAAAGTCGCCCGTATACGGCGAAAGCGTTTGCACCCAAGTACGGTCGTTGCTGCCCGAGTGGTAACTGACGTATTTGTAATTCACCGGGGGGACCCGGTCGTCGTAGTCGGTGGTGTACATTTGCATCGCGCGCCCAATCGCGGTGAAATTGTTGATGCAAACGGTGCGCTTGGCGGCGGACATAGCGCCCTTATAGATCGGGAAAGTGATGGCGGCGATGACCGCAATGACCGCCGTAACGACGAGCAACTCAATCAGCGTATAGCCGGCGGATTCGCTTTGCCTGCGCACCACTTTAGTCCTTATCTCTCCTACGCCGAAAACGCCCTTACGCTCCCGGCACTTGCGTATCCTTGGCGAGAATACCACGGAACCATGGATTCGTCACACAGGAGTGCGACATGATCCGCAAGCCCCATGGCTCGTCGGCTTAGCTCCGCAGTGAACGCCGCCCCTACGCCTCTCGAGCGGGCATCATCCCTCACACATAGATTGTACAAACCGATGCATTCTTCGTCAAGTGTTAAAGTTCCTGCAACAACAATCCCGGAATCGTCCTTCGCGTAGTAAAAGCGGTGTTTCGGGTGCGCCGCCGCCATGATCCCTGCTAAAACTGCTCGGTTCTTTGCGGTCGACCTCCAGAAGAAAGTGTCTGCGATGAACCCCGCAACCTCACCGACATTGGTAGCGTCGGCCTCCTGAACGGAAACCTCAAGGGCTAAGGGCTTGCTGAGCGTCATCCCAATCAACTCGTAGCGAAGCCGTAACCCCGCGTTAACGGCGAGAGCGTCCAGCCCAGTCGGGGTATCGCCGGTTATCAGAAACATACGGAAGTGGGCGCGCTCCATAGCCTGGTTAACAATGCTTTCAGGCAGGCTCGTTCCGCCGAATCCAATAGCAAAGTTGCCGATCGGATGCCGAATCGCGCTTCGGCAGACCCACGCATCGTCAATTAGCTCAACCTTCGCGCCGGGAGCGCACCTCGCTAGAGCGAGATAGGTCTCGACTACACACCTTCGAAGCGCCTTTGTTTCGGTCACGGCCTTAAGTCGGCTTACTTCGTGAAGCTAGATAAAGCCGCACGCCCTGGCCGGCGATCACCGAGCCCACGACGCTCATGACCAGCAGGAGTCCAACACGCAGAACCACGTGGCCGAAGGTCTTGCCAAGTTCGGTCACGTCCTTCTCGTCTCCCAAAGTCTCCCGAGCGGGAAGCATAAACATCCCGTAGGCTAGGCGGAAAGTGACGAAGAGAATCACCAAGCCGGCGATGAACGCTCCGATGCCTAGCAAGGTCCCGGTCAGGTCGCTTGACGGCTTTGTACCCGCCGGCTCCTCCAGAGCGGTATCTCTTTTCGTTTCTTCCAAGGGGGTTTCAGCCATGCGGGAGTTCGAGCGGGATATTACCTATCGACGGTGATATCTCCTTTGTCGCCGCCTTCATCGATCCCGTTAGGTCCTACGCTGTAGAGTTTGTAATCGACTCCGCGAAACACATAGACAAGGTTCCGGCTCGAGTATGGGTCGGTCCGAAGCGACGCCGGGAAGCCCCCGAGATCCCTCGGCACGCTGCCCGCGGCCTTGAACTGGCCGAGGAGGGCGGCATCAATCGCCAAGAGCCTCAGGCGGGTGCGCACCTCCGCCCGGCGTTTGACATAAACCCGCCAAGGAGTGCCAAACGCTTTTGTAAACCGCATCCACGCCCTCGTACCCCTCTTTTCCTCATCCTGCCATTGGGCGGGCGTAGTCGCGAGCCTTTGTTTGAAAAGAGCGATATCCGCTTCAATCTCCTCCGCGAACCCGTTGAAATAAGCCTGTTGCTCCGCAGCCGGGGATTCGACCAATTCTCTTAGATACTTTACGGTGGGTGCAACTGACTCGCCCAGAGTCGATTGCATTCCGTCGAAGTCGCGCTCTTGATATCGGTCGCGCACCCAGCCGATCTGCGCAAGCATCAGGTCCCGCTCTTGGGTGATCACAGCCGAAGCGAGGGGTCCGCCCTCCAACGCTTGCCGTGTATCGCTTGAAACCATCTGCAAGGTGCCGGCAGGAAATCGCGGAAGCGCAGGCCAAATCGCAGACAAGCACTCATCGACTATCTCGAGCCCCATGGCGGCGTCATGGGAATCCGAGCCGGACAGCGCGCCGGCGATGTTCAGAGCGACGGAGAGGCAAAACCGAGCGTCGGCGTAGTCTTCGTTCTTAATCGCGACTTCGGCGCGCCAGGTCAGAGCGCGCCCCAGGGTTCTCCAGCCTCGCGTGTTCTCTCTAATGCCGAAGGGCTTGTCCCAAGTTCTTCCGAACTGGGCGTTACGGACGCCTGACACGATCCGAATTGCTTCTGAAGAAGCCGCAACGACCGCGTCCCGCTGGTCCGGGCTCCAAGTAGTCCGCCCGATATACTTCGAAGCACGATCCTCCACGCTCTTCGCGGCCCGGATATAGACTTGATAGCAGGCATCACCGGGCGAGGCAGTGCCTACTTCGGGAACGGTAACGTTTGCTCGAACGTCGCCGCCGCAGCCGGTCAAGAGGAGACCGGCGAACATAAACCATCCTATGGTGTATCGCATCGTGCTTGCGCCATCCTTGGCGCAACGTTCAAGATACCTTCGTTTATGAAAGCCGTCGTCTTGGCTGCGGGCAAAGGAACGCGCCTTTACCCGATCACGCGCCACATCGCGAAACCGTTGCTGCCTCTTGCCGGGAAGCCAACCCTTCATTACGTTTTTGATCGCCTACGCGAAATAGACGCAACTGAGGTGTGTCTTGTCGTCGGAGAAAACCGTGCGCAAATGAAAGATGCCCTCGGGAACGGAGATTCGATCGGAATGTCCATTGCCTACACCGTGCAGGCCGAGCCGAAGGGTTTGGCGCATGCCATGCAGTGCGCGCAGGGATTCATCGGCGACGACGACTTCGTGATGTACTTGGGTGATGGCATCTACGGCTCCAGCCTTAAGCCCTTTGCCGAACGGTTTCGCGAAACTGGCTGCGACAATCTGAATTTGGTCAAGGCAGTCGACGATCCGAGTAGGTTTGGTGTCGCTAACACCGAGGGCGAACGAATCGTGCGGTTAGTAGAGAAGCCGAAGGTTCCGGAGTCGAACCTCGCGATGCAGGGGGTCTACTTCTTCCGCAAATCCATCTGGGATGTATTGCCCAGCCTTCAACCCTCTGCCCGAGGCGAGTACGAGATAACTGACGCTATTCAACTGCTGATTGACGGGGGACGCGACGTCCGTGCCGGAGTCTACGGCGGCGCGTGGTTCGATACCGGAACTCTCGATTCATTCCTTGAAACTTCGTCGTTCCTGACCGGCGGTGGAGTTCAAATTCGCCAAGGAGCGTCGGTCAACGGAGTTGTTGGCCCGGCCGTTGATGTCGGTGAGGGCGCCTCGGTCCAATGTGCTTCGATTGCAGATTCGGTCGTGCTTCCAGGTGCAAACGTGTCGTGTTCCGGAGATATCCGCCACTCGATTCTATGGGGCGAATGTGAAATCGACGGCGATTTCGTCGACACGATCGCGTATAACGACGAGAGGTAAGGGGTACGTTATCGCCATGCCCGTCATCGAGGTTCGCCGAGTGCTCGCTGCGCCGATCGACAAAGTCGTCGCAATTGCCAAGAATGTGGAGGTCTATCCGCAGTTCATGCCAGACGTTAAGTCCGTCAAAGTCCTCGAATCGCGGGAAGACGGTCGCCTGCAGAAAGTTGAGTGGGTAGGCATCATCAGGCAGTTTGGCCGCGAGATCCGCTGGATCCAAGAGGATCGCTGGATCACGCCCACCCGAGTGGAGTTCAGTCAGGTTGAAGGCGACTACGACAAGATGGAAGGTTACTGGGAATTCACGCAGGACGGCGACACGACGGAGTTTACGAACGTCCTCAATTACGAATATCGCGTGCCCCTGCTCGGGGCATTAGTCACGAAAGTCGTCGAGTTTCTCGTACGCCAAAACCTCGAATCCATCATGGACGGAATCGAGAAGCGTGCGACCGCAACCGATGCCTAGAGTCTCGCCAGGGCGAGTTGCACGCGATTGTCTAAGCCGGCTTTCTTTAGAACGCGACTGACAAGATTCTTAACGCTTTGCTCGCTAAGCTGTAATTCTTCTGCGATTATTCGATTCGTTAGGCCGCGGCCGACGAGCTTTGCGATCTCCTGCTCTCGCCGCGAGAGCTTCACGCTGCCCTTGGCATCCGGCATTTCGTACGTTTGGCCCTTGGCTACGCGCCTAATGGCCTCCTTGAGCGCCTTAGAGGTCTCGGTTCTGCGCACGACGGCTCTTGTCGCAGGAGTCGTACGCACGAACGCGTCCGCATCCGCAATCTGGATGACTTTGGACTTTCCATTGATGCCGCGCCCAGTGATGGCTCTCAACATCTCGCTATCGACGATAACGACGTCAGGGGATTTACTTTTAACTGCTTCGGTCAATTTTCTCGGACTGTCTGCGGTTGCCACGACATTCAATGTCGCAACACCCTTCAGCACAGCGCTTAAGCCTTCTGCGTTCAGCGCGTGGTCGCCGAGAACGACCCGTATTCTTCTTTCGGGCACGTTGGCACCTCTTTGATTTTAATTAAGTGACTTTCGTCTCGTGATTCTTTCTAACGGCAAACGTTGGCGTGGCGTTGCGTAATCGTGCGCTAATCCATCATCAAGCGTTTAATTTTCTTTTTTGCCCGTTGAAGTGCGTTATCAACGGTCTTGGTTCCGCAAATGAGCTCGTCTGCAATCTCATCGTAAGTTTTTGAATCGAGATAGAGGCTGACAACGAGCATTTCGAGTCTCGTCAGCTCTTTACGCAACGTCTCGGGGACCAGGCGTGGAAACTTTCGGCGAAGGATCATTTCCTCAGGATTGACACCGGTGGGATCAGCAACGAAATCGAGAAGCGTGCTCCCGGCGTCGTCGTCCAGGCTACGGTTCAACGACACGTAGCCGTTGAGAGGGCCATGCTTGTGTCGGGTGGCGGTCTTGACGGCCGTGATGATCTGCCTCGTCACGCAAAGCTCCGCGAACGGCGCGAACTTGGGGAGGCGGTCACTGTTAAAGTCGCGAATCGCTTTCCAGAGGCCCATCATGCCTTCTTGCACGACATCGTCGTGGTCTGCACCGGCGACGAAATAAGTGCGAGCTTGCTTCTCGATCAGGCTGCGATAGCGTGAGAAGAGGGTTTCGGCGGCACGAGAGTCCCCCAACCGGGCTCGGTCGACGACGTCCTCGTCGGTGAGCCCAGGGTAGACGGCAGGTGCCAGAGCGGAACCAAAAGAAACCATTGTGTCTGCGGCCCCAGCGGCAAGGCCGAGGGCACTCCTGTTCCTGTTCACTATAAAAGAAGGTTGTCTCTGGTGTCAACCTTTGGGACAACTTTCTCGAACTTTTCGCCGACTCTTGCGTAAATGCCAGGTTCGTGGGTGATTTTTGAGGGAACCGAGGGATTGGGGTTGTCGTCCGAACTTTACACCGAGTAAACTCGGTCATTAACGTGCGAGCCCAGCAATGGGCGAGTGTGCTGATCCGTAAGGATCGGCACGAAACGCAATAATCTCAAAAAATAAAACAAGTAGAGGTGTCTACCAAAATGAATGCCCGCAGGCATGCCTTCACCCTTATCGAGCTGCTGGTTGTAATCGCGATCATCGCGATTCTAGCAGCCATTCTGTTCCCTGTCTTCGCTCAAGCTAAAGAAGCAGCTAAGCGAACCGCGTGTGTCGCCAACTCTAACCAGATTGGCAAGGCCACGATGATGTACATGGCTGATACCGACGATCGCGTACCGATTATTCACTATAATCTCGGCCCGCTGATCGCCACCGCCGGTACTCAAAATCAGGCCTATCCTATGAACCAGATGGCCGGTTACCTCGGTGACAAGACCGTGTACCGCTGCCCGTCTGACAGCAATGCTACAGACCAGATCTTGAGCCTCGATCCTAACACGAACCAGACGATCCCGCAGGGTTATCCCCGAGATACCGCCTGGGCGCTCAAGGCCAACTATGGTCTTAACATGCAGTTCCTTTGCCCCCTCGTGGACAACGACGCAAAGCCCGTGCCGATCATCGCTTCCCAGGCTTCATCGCCTGCCCGAACGATCACCTACACGGAATCCATCTGGGATCGAAACGCTACCGGCACCCCTCAGGGCGGCGGTAACTGGGCGCTCGACGCTCCTTGCACTCGCGACATCAACGGCAATCTGACGCAGCCGTTCCCACCCGGAACGACCACCTACTGGTGGTTCGGTGGCTGGACCATGAACACCGCGCCAATGGCGTGGAACGTGTTCGGCGGTAACTGGACTTGGCACATGGGCAAAAACCGTGGCGCCGAGACATGGAACCGACGCAACGAGGGCATCGTTGTTGCCAACTACCTTGATGGCCACACCAAGCCCCAAAAGGTCGACGCTCTGACCGTCGGCTGCAACGTGATGCCTGCTCACCAGGGTCGAATCTTCGATCACGACCGATACGAGTGGGACCTGCTGTAAAGGCGTAAGGAATACCATGTCGTACAAAAATCAACAACCGGCCGTTTCCAAGCCCCTGATCATCGCCCTAGCGGTGGTGGCTGTCATCGGGATTATCTACTTCGTTACCACAATGGGTGGCGGAGGAGGGCCCGAAGGCAAAGAAGCAGGCGGTCAGGACGTACCACAGAGTGTCAAGGATATGGGTCCCGCCAAGCCTCAGCCTGGCGAACCACAGCCCGGCATGATAGGCGGCGAAGGCCGGTAACGGCGGAACTACTCCGCTAAGTTCTCAAGCGGACGACTCCTTCTCGGAGTCGTCCGCTCTCTCTTTAAGGGCCATACGTGGGAACCAAACCGGCGCCGCAACCATATTCCAATTGTGAGCATTGCCGAGTTCGAAGTTATGCGCGCGGCGACAGACCGTCGCAACACTGTCTGGGCGGCGGCCCTCGCCGCACACGTTCGCAGGCCTGATGCGAACATAAGGATGGAAGTGAGGGACGCGATCATAAATGCGATCGCCATCGGAGACTTAGAGCTCGCGCAATCCAACTGGGGCAGTGACAATCCAAAGCCGCTGCCCAAAGAGCTCGCGGAGGCCGCGCTCGCCGAGGAAGTCCAGTGGCACCCGAGACGGTTGCCCTGGGCAAGAAGGCTGCGCCTCGTTGCCACTAGGCAAGGTGCCGACAAGTTTTGGGCGGGTGAGTTCGGCCGTCCCTCTCCGATCGACGTGTCCATCTCCCACGCGAGCGACTACCTTGAGCTGCAGGCGATCACCTGCGCAGAGGCGACGGGCATGGCTCTAGGCGTTGTTGGCTTTATGGCCGGCAGCACGTTAGGTTTTCTCCTCGTCACCGGATCGCTCCCCTTCATCGTAAGCGATTGGCGCGCGCCGTCGGTCCTTGCATGGGTAGTTGGTGGCGGGATCGGCCTCACCAGCACGTTGTGGGCTTGGAACAAACGCTTTCCGTCCGTCAATCCCGACGACCTGCCGAGCACGGTTCTTCCCGACTATTTCAACCAGGGCCCCGATCTCTCGGGCCGGGATGCTTTCGGCGACCCTCGGTTCTAGGCAGACGTTTATCGGTTCCCGAGACGTCTCACGGGTAGCATGACCACCAATATGAGGACCCTATTAACGGGTGTCATCACGCTCGCCTGTTTGCAGGTTATCGCGCAAGAGACACCGATCCTGCTTCAAGGCAGGGCCGACATCATCGTCTCGGTACGAAAGTCGGACGTCGGCGCCGAGTACGTGCGCATTCAGGCCCTTGCAGAAGACTATCCGGTTGACCTTATGCGGGCTCAGATCCAAAAAATCGGCGACTACAATGGCACCGAGATCAGGGGGCTTGAAGTCAACCAGCAAAGCATCGGCGACGCGGGAACCATTCTCACCGCGACGTTTGCCACAGACAGGCTGATGGACCAGGCGTCCGGCACTCTTGAGCTCAACGCTTTCGCAAAGGCTTTCGCCGGCGCGCCAGAACCCCATACGGTGAAGATGGTCGGGGTCATGTTTGAAGGCTTCAAGCCTTCCGAGACCGTGACCGTAGCCCAGTTTGCCGACAAGTTCGTCGAAGTTTCTTCTGCGTTCGACAACAATCTCCAAGTGGTCGAATACAGGATAAAGCTGAACACGCAGAACCCTGAGGAGATTTCGATTCCGGAAACGATCGCCGAGTCAACGAATCGAACGGAATCCCCGTCTAACAAAGGACTCAATCCCTGGATCGTCGTCGGCATCGTTTGCGGGGCCGTCCTGATAGGCGTTTCGGTATACTTTGCGATGCGCCCACGCGCCTCAAAGGCGGAGGGACCAGGGCACGAGAGGTAGTTCCAACAAATATGCCTAACATAGAAGACGCGACTCTTCACGAGTTGCTTAAGATCGCTTACGCTGAAAAGGCCTCAGACCTTTTCATTAAATCCGGCTCCGTGCCCAAGATGCGCCAGCACGCCCTCGTCAAGCCGCTGCCCGGCGAATGGGGGATGATTGACGACGAGAACGCGAAGCGACTCATCCTAAGCACGATGACCTCTAAGCAGGCGGGACAGTTCGAGGACCGACTTGAAATGGACCTCGCCTTCTCCGTGGCGGACATGATGCGTATCCGCGCCAACCTGTATTTCCAGCGAGGTTGCCACGCGGGCGTTTTCCGTTTGATCCCTCTCGAGATCCTCAACGTCCAGCAACTCGGCCTGCCGCCTGTTATCACTGAGACGGGCCGCTATCGCCAGGGGTTGGTTCTCTTTACAGGACCGACGGGCTCAGGCAAGACGACGTCTCTCGCCGCGATCATCGACGTGATCAACCAGGAGCGCCAGTCCCACATCGTTACAATCGAAGACCCGCTTGAATTCGTTCATGCGGACAAGGGCTCCTATATCAGCCAGCGGGAAGTCCACATCGACACGCTCGACTTCCACATCGCCATGCGCGCTGTCGTTCGAGAAGCGCCCGACGTCATCCTCGTCGGCGAAATGCGTGACCCTGAAACGATGAACGTCGCGCTCCAGGCTGGTGAGACCGGTCACCTCGTCTTTTCCACGGTCCACACGCCCAGCGCGGGTGAGACCCTTGACCGAATCATCAACATGTTCCCCCCGCACGAAAAGACTCACCTCTGCACACGCCTTGCGTCTTCGTTGCGAGCGGTCATTTCACAGAAGCTCGTTCCGCGAGCCGACGGCCAGGGCCGAGTCTGCGCTTGCGAAGTGATGATCTGCACACCGACCGTCAGTAAGTACATTGAGGACGGGCACTTCGGCGAGCTTTATCACACGATCAGCGACGGCCATATCTGGGGAATGCAAACCATGAATCAAAGTCTGCTGAAATATGTAAAGGCCGGAATCATCACCGAAGAAACCGCTCTCAGCTACGCCGGCGTCGTCTCCGAACTCCGACAGTTGCTGCGACACTAATGATTCCGACGATCGACGACCTCCTGCGGGATCTCGTCCGTCGCGAGGCCAGCGACTTGCATCTCAAGCCGGGCCTCCCGCCGGTCATGCGCATTCACGGCACCCTCGTGCACACCGAATACCCTGTGCTGACTGCGGAGAACGTGCAGAACCTGCTTCAAGGGATCCTGTCGGAAGAGCGCTATGCGCGCTTTGAAGGGTTCAAGGAACTCGATCTGTCGTACGAGGTCTCTGGCCTAAGCCGCTTCCGAGTGAATATGTTTTGGCACCGCCACCAAATGGGTGCCGTGTTTCGAGTTATTCCGTTCAAGATCAAGACAATTGATGAACTAGGGATCCCACCCGTCTGCAAGGACTTGGCGCTTTTGCCGCGTGGACTAATCTTGGTTACCGGCCCCACGGGGTCCGGTAAGTCGACGACCCTCGCCGCAGTCGTTAATCATATCAATCTGCACCGTCGACAACACATCATGACGATCGAGGATCCGATCGAGTATATGCACGCCGATCAGCAGTCCATTATTAATCAACGGGAATTGGGCGTTGACACGCATAGTTTTGCTGACGCCTTGAGGCACGTGATGCGACAAAACCCGGATGTGATCCTCGTCGGTGAAATGCGCGATCTAGAAACAATCCAACTTGCGATAACTGCTGCGGAAACCGGTCACCTTGTAATGAGCACGCTGCACACTGTCGACGCCGCGCAAACGATCGACCGAATCGTGGATGTGTTTTCACCCGATCAGCAGGCCCAAATTCGAACCCAGCTTTCAGTTACGTTGCAAGCCGTTGTAAGCCAAACGCTTTTGCCCACAAAGGACGATCTTGGGCGGGTAGCTGCCTTTGAAGTAATGATCGCCACGCATAGTATCAGAACGATGATTCGCGACGGCAAAACGCACCAACTTTATCACGATATCCAAATGGGCCACGAGCACGGAATGGTCACGCTCGACAATTCGTTACTCGACCATCTCAAAGACGGCACCGTCGATTTCGACGTCGCCATGAGCAAGAGCCAGCAACCTGCAGATTTCAGGTTGCGCGCGGAAAGGGCGGGCTTAGTGGGGGCCGGCAGTGGGTAGGATCGAAGGGCTCCTTAGAAAAACTGTCGAAATGGACGGCAGCGACCTCCATATTAAGGCGGATACCAAGCCGTACATTCGCGTTCATGGAGAATTGTTTCAGGAAGACAACGAGGCGGTTTTCACTCGCGAGGAAGCGGCCGCCGACATTTTTGAGATGATTTCCACGACGCAGCGCAAGCGTTTCGAAAAAGATCTCGAGCTCGACTTCGCATACGAAATAGCCGGCGTTGCGAGATTTAGGGGAAACATTTATCAGCAGCGCGGATTGGTGCAAGCGGCCTTTCGCGTGATTCCACTTCACGTCCAATCGGTTGATGATCTGCGTCTTCCGGAAATCGTTAGAAACTTCTGCGAGCGGCCGCGAGGATTGGTTCTTGTGACCGGTCCGGCCGGAAGCGGCAAATCTACGACTCAGGCCGCGATGATCGACTTTATCAATCGGTCACAGCCGGTTCACATAGTCACGGTTGAAGACCCCATCGAATTTATTCACGATGACGTGAAGGCAGTTATTCATCAACGAGAGCTGGATGTCGATACGCTTAGCTTTGCCAACGCGCTCAAATATGTTTTAAGGCAAGACCCGGACGTCATTCTCGTGGGCGAGATGCGTGATCTGGATACCATTCAACTGGCGATCACAGCATCGGAAACCGGCCATCTTGTATTCGGCACTTTGCACACAGTGGATGCAGTGCAAACAATCGACCGCATTGTCGACGTGTTCCCGCAACACCAGCAGCAGCAGGTGCGCATGCAGCTTTCGGTGAACCTTGTCGGGGTAATTTCGCAAACGCTCATCAAGCGCGCCGATGGGCGCGGTCGGGTAGCCGCGTTTGAGACACTCAACGCCGTAAACGCGATACGTAATCTGATTCGCGAGAACAAGACGTACCAGATTTCGTCGATCGTGCAGACCGGAATGCGCATGGGAATGCAAACCTTAGACCAGTCGCTTGCAAACCTCGTTCGCGACCAGATTGTAACGCCCGAAGAGGGCGCGCTCAAAGCCAAAGATCGGGGCGAATTCGAGCGCCTGATTGCAGTTAGCTAGCTGCAGTGCGTCAGCGCGCCGACCCGGCGAGAATTACGCTTCCAGCGGCAAAAGAGCGTCGGATATCTTCTAAGCAAACTTTGACGCGCTTGCCGATGTGCGCTTCGCCGTCGACCAGTTCAATATAATATCCCGTGTCGGTCCACCCTACGGCTTTCATTGCAGTTAGCACGGATTCCCGCACGTTGCACTCAACAACCTGAGCGCGACGATAACCCATCACTTTTCGCTCGAGATCATCGATCGTTCCTTCCGTAATAATGTACTCTTCTTGCCCTAGCGTTGGATTGGACCTGATAAACAACCCGCGCCGCAGCGAGTGCTCCAGTTCTTCAATGTTTTCGCCATCCGGTCCGATGAGCGCTTCGCAAACAGCAAGGCTACACTCAACCAAGAACGCGTTTCCTGGCGAGCTCATTTGGCGGCGCAGGTCGCGCTCGACCCAAAGTGAAACCGTTTGACTGCTCGGAACTCGGCCCCTGCCGCCGCACGTTATGCACGCCGAGGTTATGCTTTGTGTCACCGATTCGCCGGTGCGCTTACGCGTCATTTCGACAAGTCCTAGGCTGCTGATTCTGCCGATACGCGTACGCGCCCGATCGCGGCCTAAAACGTCCTGGAAGTGCGTAAGAACCTTCTTCTTGTCGGTTGCGCTCGTCATGTCGATAAAGTCGACGACGATAATTCCGCCGATATCCCGGAGCCTTAACTGGCGGCCGACTTCGTCCGCCGCCTCCATATTGGCAGCAAGAATTGTATCTGCCAGATTGGTGGTTCCCACCAGTTTTCCGGTGTTGATGTCGATAGCGGTAACCGCCTCCATCTCATCAATAACCAGATACGCCCCGGACCTAAGCCACACTTTTTCAAGGATCAGCCGATCCAAATCCTTTTCAATATTGTATTGGTCGAAGATGGGTCCCTCGCCGTCATACAGGAAAATCCTCTCTTGCAAGTCGGGCATTAATTGCTCGGCAACCGCGTGCACTTTTTCGAATTCATCCGGTTCATCGATAACGATTTTTCGAACGTCCTCCGTCACGATGTCTCTAAGCGTTCTATAAAGCAGCGATGCGTCGCGATAAACTAAGGAAGGCGCCCGCGTCTTTTTCGCGGCAGTAACGACTTTGCCCCACTCGGCTACCAAAAACTCGGCGTCCGATTGCAGGTCCTCTTCAGTTCGGCCCTCGCATTCGGTTCGCATAATAAGACCGAAGCCCTCCGGCCGAATCTTTTCGCCGATTCTCTTAAGCCGGTCGCGTTCGGTTCGGCTTTCGATTTTTCGGCTTACGCCCAGGTGGTTGCCGGTGGGCATCAGCACCACGGAGCGCCCGGGCAGAGCGATACGGCTGGATACGCGCGCACCCTTCGTGCCGCGGGGGCCTTTTATGACTTGCACCATCAACTCCTGGCCGGGGCGTAGGAGGTCTTTGATCTTGCGGCGTCGCAGGTCGCTGCGCTTTAGGCTGGCTGGGGAGCCGTCGCCATTGCCGCCCTCATCGTCCGGCAAGATGTCTGCAACATAGAGGAAGGCGTTGCGCTCAAGCCCGATATCCACAAACGCGGCATCCATTCCAGGGAGCACGTTCTGCACGATGCCTTTGTATATACTTCCGACGACACGCTCCTCGCGCTCGACTCGGAATTCCATCAAGAGGCCGTCTTCCGTAACGGCGATACGCGTCTCCCGAGGGGTGACGTTCACGATAATCTGTTTATTCATGTAGGCTCGCCGCTCGCCTGAGCGGCTAAAAAATCTTTTCGGCAGCAACGCTCGGTATCAGCACTGCCACTTGGTAACAATTGTACCGCTTCGGTTGACATAAGCCTGATAAACACCTGTTATTTGTACTGGTTTTTTTGAGAATCCGTGCAGGAACGC
>JBDSVQ010000088.1:0-6244 GCA_039927135.1 Fimbriimonadales bacterium
GGACAACTTCGAAATCAGCGCATGCAGGTGCGACGAATCCGCGACGTCGATACTCATTTCAAGAAGCGCTGTTTGGTCTGCCTGCGTTTTGACCTTTGCCGCACTCACGTTGACGTTGGCCTCACTAAAAATGTTGCCGATATCTGCCAGTAGTCCCTGTCGATTAAGCGTTTGAATACGCAGCACAGTATCAAAAGTCGACTTATCTGTACGGCTCCACGTAACCTGCTGTATCCGCTCCGGTGTTGCGCGCTTTAGCTCGATCATGTTCGGGCACAATTTTCGGTGAATCGTGATCCCGCGTCCCTTGGAGACGTAACCGAGGACTTCGTCGCCCGGGACCGGAAGGCAGCAGGTACCCCGCCTAAACGCAATATTGCCGATCTCGGTGATGACCTTTCGTTGCGCCTCGCCGGAGCGCACAGCGACGCTCTTCGACCTTTCCGGCACACCCAAAATCATATTGGTAACGCGCGTAACACCGACTAATCCTGCGCCGACCTGCGAGAGCAACTCGACCTGTGTACGCAAACCTAGGGCCTTGGCAATTTCCTCCAACTTCTCGTTGGTCAACACCTTCTTCGGTGAAACCTTCAGCTCGCGCAGTTCGCGTTCAAGTGCCTCTTTGCCCGTCTTTGCGTTCGCCTCCCTAGATTGTTGTCGCAGGTACGCACGGATCTTCGACCGCGCGTTCTGGGTCTTTGCAGATCGCAGCCAATCAGGGGTGGGATGAGAATTCGGCCGCGTAACTACTTCCACGATGTTGCCGTTTTCTAATTCGTGGTTCAACTTCACCATTCGCCCGTTGACTCGTGCCTGATAGGCATGCATACCGACTTCAGTGTGAATACGGAAGGCGAAGTCTAGCGGCGACGCTCCCTTGGGCATATCAACAACATCGCCTTTCGGTGTAAAGGCGAAGACCTGCTGCGCAAACAGTTCCATACTCAGCGAGCGCATAAACTCGCGGGCAGACTCGGCATCGCGCGACCAATCGAATAGTTGTTGCCTTAGTTTACTAAGCGCGACCTGCTCCGCGGCATCCGATTTAGAACTGGAGGACTTGGACTTGTATTGCCAATGCGCCGCGATCCCGAACTCCGCCATCCGGTGCATGTCGTAAGTTCTAATCTGCACCTCCATTGGTTCGCCGTGCGGCCCTACAACTTTGGTATGCAGCGATTGGTAGCCGTTCGATTTCGGCTTCGCAATGTAATCGTAAATCAAGCCGGGTATTGGCTTCCACAAATCATGCACTATGCCTAAGGTCTGATAACACTGAGCCTCGTTTTGAAGCACAACGCGCACACCAAGTAGGTCGAAGATGTTATCGAACTCAAACCCGTGCACAGCCATCTTTTCGTAGATGCTGTAGAGGTTTTTCGGCCTGCCTTGAACTTCGACCTTTTTGATGCCAGCCGCTTCCAGCCGCTCCTTAAGCATTACAATTGATTTAGCAAGGTCTTGCTCGCGCTCCTTACGAGTCTTAGCTACCATTCCGCTAATGCGGTCGAACTCCTCCGGATGCAAGTACTTAAATGCCAGGTCTTCCAACTGCCATTTGACTTGCCAAATTCCCAATCGACCAGCAAGCGGCGCAAAAACATCCAGCGTTTGCTGCGCAATGCGCGTTCGCTTCTCTTCCGGAAGCCCTTCCAGGGTTTGCATGTTGTGCAAACGATCCGCAAGCTTGATTACCATAACGCGAAAATCGTCTGCCATTGCAAGCAGCATTTTTCGCATCGATTCGGCGGATGCCGAGCGCGCGATTGTCTGTCGATGCTGGTGGGCAGTTACCACCTGCGTATCCATCTTGGTAACCCCTTGCACGAGGCAGACAACCGTTTCCCCAAAATCAGCCGTCAGCTGACCTTCGCCAAGGGATGTGTCTTCCAAGACGTCGTGCAACAACCCCGCAACGACCGAGTCCTCATCCATTTTGAGATCGACGAGAATTCGCGCAACAGCGAGCGGATGGGTGATATAGGGCTCACCGGTCGTTCGCTGCTGGTTTCGATGGCCTAACTCAGCAACGAAATAGGCCTTTCTAATTTGGCGCGTGTCAGCTTTCGGCCGATCAGAACGATAGGCTTCGATCAATTCGAGGAGCGCCTCGGGCGCCTCCCACCCTGTGGGAATCTCGAAAACCTCGCTCGTCAAGCGTTAGCGCTCCTCGCCGCCAGAAGGCGTGCGGCTTCATCGGCCTGCTCGGGTGTGTCAACTGCCAAGGGCGTCCCCGCCGCGTAACCCATTTTGATTTGGATGCCGTTTTCCAAAAAACGCAATTGCTCTAGCACTTCGGTCTTCTCAAGCGGTGTCGGCTCCCAAGTCGCAAAGCTGCGCAATGCCGCACCGGTGTAAGCGTATAAGCCCACGTGCTTCTTGGTGCGCAAGCCCGATTGTGAGCGAACAAACGGAATCCGCGATCGCGAGAAGTACAAAGCGTTGCCAGCAGGGTCGGTCACTACCTTTACAACATTCGGATCGTCAACTTCGGAGTCAGCCGCCCAATCATAAACCGATGCCATCTCAGCGTCCCCGTCTGCCACAGGCTTCGCACAAGTATCAATTGAGGCCGGCTCGATCAGTGGCTCGTCGCCCTGAACGTTGACGTATGCCGTCGCATCTACTTTCTCGGCGACCTCGGCGATTCGGTCCGTTCCTGTCGGATGGCTCGAACTCGTCAAGATCGCCTCTCCGCCAAAAGCCTTCACGGCAGCAACGATCTCAGAATCCGGAGTAGCTACCAGAACTCGCTTGGGCAACGTCGCCTTCAGGGCTGCCTCGTAAACCCATTGAACCATCGGCTTTCCTGCCAAATCGCGCAAGGGCTTGCCAGGGCATCGCGTGCTGTCCATCCGCGCCGGAATCACAACCACCACATTCATTGGGAATAAGGATACAACGCGCGCGGCCCGCTGGGTACGCTTGGAACGTGATCACCCCGCCAACTACCCACTATTTGAACGCCTCGGACGTCACCGTCCATAGGGCCGAGAATGGCGGACGGCCTCACATGGAGATCGCGGGGAGGTTTTGCTTGCTCGGCGCCAAGCTACGACGATGCTTTCCCTTAACGCACTCCGACTCCTTCATCGCCGTGTTCGATGGCGAGGGCAACGAGATTGGGATCATCCCCGATCTCGCCGGATTGGAAACGGAGTCCCGAAAAGCCATCGATGAGGAACTCGATGCATTCTATTTCACGCCGGCAATCGAAAGAATCAAGTCCTTGAAAGCCGAAGCATCAATGTGGAAGTGGGAGGTCGACACGCAGCGCGGACTGGCGACGTTTTACCTACGCGGTGTAAGAGACTCGGTTCACGAAGTTGCCCCCGGCAGATGGCAGGTCTTCAGCGTAGACGGCCAGCGATACGAGATAACAAACCTAGATGGACTCGACCAAAGAAGCCAAAACCTTTTTGAAGGCTTGTTCTGACATGCTGCTAGACCTCGTCTACCCGCCGAAATGTTGTGTTTGCGGCGAGGTAGATCGTCCGTCAATTTGCACGGATTGCACTCCGCTACTGGTTCAATTACGAAAGGGTTCGTGCGAGCGCTGCGCCATCGACGACGCGGGTGACCGTGAAGTTTGTAAGTGGATGACAGCCGTCGATATAATGCGCGGCGCATTCGATTACCTGGGCGCTGCAGGCGCAGCCGTGCGGCAGCTTAAGTTTGCTCGCGCCGTTGACGCCGCAAAGCCGATGGGCACTCATTTGCGTTCCGCCGCCGAGGGGTTGCAATTCGATTACGCGGTACCCGTCCCTATACACTGGTCGCGGAGATCGCACCGCGGTTTCAACCAGTCCGAGTTGCTGGCGAAACATACGGGCCTTCCCTATCGCACGAATCTCATCTCCAGAACACGCGCAACCTGGCCGCAGGCGAGATCGAAGGCCGAGATGCGGCGCTCCGGATTAGATGGGGCTTTTCGCGCCAAGCCATGTCCCGGAGCGCGCATTCTACTGGTCGACGACGTTATCACGTCGGGCGGAACGGTGGAAGCGTGCGCGCAAGAACTCAAGGCGCGCGGAGCGTCGTGGGTCGGCGCACTCGCCTTCGCCATCGAACTGCCCTCGGATTTCCGTCTTCAGGATTCCGGCTCTAGCAAACCGTAGTTTCCATCCTTTCGCTTGTAAATGACGGCGAATTCGCCGGAATCGGAATCCCGGAAAACGAAGAAGGGATGGTCAACGAGTTCCATTTGCAGCGCAGCTTCGTCGGTGTGCATTTCCTTCACCAGGAAGCGCTTGCGCTCAGAGACGACCGCATGCTCCTCGCCGGGATCGTCTTCTTCGACGAGGGCAGGTGGAAGGGTTTTCATGCCACCACGCTTGTGCGAATCCACCAGGCGGCTCTTCAGTCTCCGCAACCGGCTTTCTAGTTTGTCGCTGACCTTGTCGATGCACGCTCGCATCGATTCGTCACTTTCGTCGCCTCGCACCGTAAAGCTATCCGCAAAAACGGTGACTTCAAGGCGGTGTCGGCCCTTTTGTTCGGAGTGGACCATCTCCACTTTCGTGGCCTTGCTAAAGAACCTCTCCAGTTTGGAAAGCTTCTTGGCCGCATAGTCTCGGTGCCTATCGGGCACATTGCCCTCGGCGTTTCTTACTAAGAGTTCCACTTAGTTACTCCTCGTACGTTTATTCATTGAAGCAGAACGGTTACGGATGCCATGGCTGCGATGCCTTCGTTTCGGCCGATCGCTCCCATGCCTTCCATGGTCGTTGCCTTAACGTTAACTCTACGCTTTGGGAGCCGAAGTTCCTGCGAGATTCTTTCACGAATCTTTTCGCGGTTGGTCCCAAGCTTCGGATTCTCGGCCAAAACAGTGATGTCTGCCGATACTATTTCGCCGCCTTCCTCACCTACGAGTTCGACCGCTTCGCGCAAGAAGTTAAGGCTGTTTGCGCCCGCGAAGGCCGGGTCCGTGTTCGGGAAAAGGACGCCAATGTCCCCGCATCCTACGGTGCCGAGTAGTGCGTCCGTTAGCGCATGGAGGACGACGTCTGCATCGCTGTGGCCTTCGAGGCCGCGCTCGCCTTCGAACTCCACACCACCCAGCATCAGCTTGCGACCTGGGTCTTTTGAAAAAGCGTGGATGTCAAAGCCAAAGCCGACCGTAGGGGTGCGCACCAAATTGGGAAGGTCGGACATCGTCGTTATCTTGACATTCGCTTCCACTCCTGCCACAGCGCGAACTTCGACTCCGATGGCTTCCAGAGCGGACGCCTCATCGGTTGCGCTCGGATTTTCCTGTAACGCCCTTATCAAATCTTCCCTGCTTGCAGCCTGCGGGGTTTGCGCCCGGAAGAGATTCGTTCGGTCCAACGTCTTCTCGATGCTCGAGTCGTTGACGACTTTGATTGTATCGCTAACCGGCACAACAGGGATCGCTGCGCCGTGCTCTTTGGCAGCGGCGATGACTCTATCTATCAGCGCGGCGCATGCAAAGGGGCGGGCAGCGTCATGAACCAGCACCAGAGAACCTGCGGGCGCCGCAATGATGCCCGCCAAACTGCTCCCAGCCCTTTCTGAGCCGCCGCCGATCGCGAATGCGAGCGGCAAACCGGCGGCATCGGCAAGGATCTCAGGGGATGCGACCAAACCGACTGAATCGATAGACGGATGGCTCGACAAGGCACGATAGGAAGCGCGCCATACGGATTCGCCCCTGGGCAACTTGCGGAGCAGTTTGTTGCCGTTTCCAAACCGGCTGGACGACCCCGCAGCCAGCAGGACCGCGAACACGGTCACGACCGAGCGCGCCTTTTGTAGGCCGTGCCGTCGGCGTCTTCCAGGGTCGCGAAGATCATTCGGCCTGCGGTCGACTGGTGCACTTGCGTTACGTGCGCTTCCATCCGCTCGCCAATGTGGTATTCGCCATTTTCGACGACGATCATCGTCCCGTCGTCGAGGTAGCCGATTCCTTGTCCCGATTGGCTTCCCGCCTTTTCGATTTCCACGTTGACCGAATCTCCTGGCAAGAACACAGGACGCAAGCACATCGCTAAATCGTTGAGGTTCATGATCGGCACGTTCTGCAGGCTTGCGACCTTGCTCAGATTGAAGTCGTTCGTCACAAGTGAGGCGCCAAGTGCTTTCGCGAGTGTCACCAAGCGAGAGTCCACAGGGTCTGTGGGGTTGCCCGCCAGACGATCTTCTAGCCCGACGATCACGTCGTATGAGTTTTGCAGGTTCTTCAGCATATCCAGCCCGCGCCGGCCGCGTTGACGTCGGT
>JBDSVQ010000089.1:0-4910 GCA_039927135.1 Fimbriimonadales bacterium
CATCTCGACCGCGCCAGCAGCGTTTGCCTCGTCTCTCACGATGTTTGCGACTTTGTTCATCACGCGCAGGCCAAGCGGTAGATAGGTGTAGACGCCTGCGGCTTGGCGTTTGATAAAACCTCCTCGAACGAGGAGCGAATGGCTTCGCAGCTCCGCGTCGGACGGAGCTTGTCTCAGAGTCGGCAAAAAGTAGCGGCTTGCGCGCATAGGCCGTTCATTATACGGCCCGACCCCATAAACAGAAATGGATCGCTCACGCGATCCATTTCATTCGAAGCCATCACTTCCGACCGGAAGCGCAATTAGATGCTTCAACCCGCCTGCCAGCTCGCCGGGGCTCCAGCGAACTCGAGCTTCGGAGCAGGCTTACCCACCGATTTGGCGGCAAGGTTGTTGGTTTCAACAAGAAACTGCTTCGAGTAGCCCGTCCAGGCTTTGATAACCCGACCGTTCTTGCCCACGAGCACAGCGCTCGGAGCCTTCCCGATCTTGTAGGAGTTGATGATGTTGTAGTCAGGATCAGGCACGACTTGGTACGGCACCTTGTGGGTGGCATTCCACTTGTCGAATCCGGCTTTGTCGCTGTTGACGACGCCGATTACGGTCAGGCCCTGGCTCGCATAGGCATTCGCAAACGCCGTGTAATGCGGCGTTGCGGCCTTCGAGACCGGGCAACTCGTGCTGATGAAGTAAACGAGAACAGGCTTGTCTTTGAGCGCTGTCTGCAAGGAGAACGACTTGCCGTCGGCGGTCTTGCCCGAGAAACTCGGGGCAACCGTGCCGGCTTTCAGTTCATCCGCAGTGAGCGCAAAACAAACCACAGTGGCAGCCGCAACTGCGGCGAGCCCTATGAAGCGTGTTGCTTTCATACCCCTAAGCATACGGGAAATCGCGGAACTAGTTCCAGTGCGGGTACCTTGGGGGCGCAACGAACCCAAGACCACTCGAAGTTATCGCAGACGCAACTCGCGGCACACCCTGGGAGAACAAACTCTTCTTGGTTGGCGGAGCGGTACGAGACGAACTGCTCGGTGTCGAGCAACGCGGGTCCGGCGATTTCGACATCGTCCTCGAGTCCGACGCGGGCGAGTTGGCGCAGTTCCTTTATGAGCAAGGAGTGTCGTCCATCCCTCCGGTTGTATATCCACGCTTCGGCACGGCGATGGTTCGTGTTGCGGGATCGAACGTCGAGATCGTTACGGCGCGCCGCGAAAGCTACGATGAGGAGAGTCGCAAGCCCGATGTTAATCCGGCGAGTCTAGAAGAAGACGCGCAGCGACGCGATTTCACGATCAACACGCTTTTGAAGGGGATGCATGATGGCCAGATTCAGGACATCCTAGGTACTGGTTACTCTGATTTGATGGCAGGGATTCTTCGCACGCCCCTAGATCCGGCAGAGACTTTTTCCGATGACCCACTCCGGATGATACGAGCTGTCCGTTTTCGCGCTCGCTATGGGATGACCGCTGCACCAGGGCTGTACGAAGCCCTGAAAGCAAACATCGAGCGGTTGAAGATCGTCAGCATGGAGCGGATTCGGGACGAGTTCGAAAAGATGCTGCTCGCGCCGAACGCGGCGGGTGCGCTAGCGGACCTGATGGGAACCGGCTTGCTCAGCACGTTCGCGCCGGAGTTTGCAGAAGGAATCGGCATCGACCAGGGGTCGTACCACTCGAAGGATGTGTGGGGACACACGCTAGACGTTGTACGGAAGGCGGAGGGCAGCGACCTGATCGTGATGCTTGGCACGCTCTTCCACGATATCGGCAAGTCGCGGACGCGGAGTGTGGAGCCGAGCGGTCGCGTGCGGTTCTTCGGTCACGAAGACGTTGGGGCCGATATGACCACACAGATATTGAGGCGGATGAAGTTCTCTAATGACGTTATCGAGGACGTGTCGACTTTAGTTAAGAATCATATGCGCCTTGGCTCGGCTGTTCCCTTCACCCCTGCAGCAGCGCGCCGGTTACGAAGAGATTTGGGCGAACTGGTTGAGCCGCTACTGGCGGTATGCGAGGCGGATGCCGCTGCGCTGGCGAGAATTCCGAAGGGCATCGACTTTGCAGACGTTCGCGACAAGCTAGCGTCTGTTTCGAAAGCTGTTGTGAACCGGACATTCGAATCGCCGCTTTCCGGGGAGGAAATCATGGCGATCACTGGTGCCGAGCAAGGGCCTGAGATTGGCATTTACAAGAAAATGCTTTCCGATGCGGTGGTCGAAGGCAGAATTCAAGCCGATGACAAAGCCGCGGCCGAAGCGCTGTTGAACGATTCCCTCTAAAAAGCGGTATACAAGCCGTTAATGCCTAAAAGTAACCGTAAGTCAACCAAGCGGTTGATTACTCCCGAAGACCTGCTCAAGTTTCATCTTGTTGGGGATCCGCAGATTTCGCCAGATGGGAAGTGGGTCGTTTTTGCGAAGTCACACGTCGGCGACAAGAACGATAAGATTACGAACTTGTGGATCGTTTCGACCGATGGTGGGGATCCGCGCCAGTTCACGTCCGGTGGAAAGGATGGAGGAGCAAAGTGGTCGCCGGACGGATCCAAAGTTGCCTTCATGAGCGGCAGGGACAAGACTGCCGGCCAGATCTTTACGATTTCACTATCCGGCGGAGAAGCCACCGCGCTCACGAAGTTTCCCGAAGGATCAATCGAAGGCTTTGAGTGGTCTCCTGACGGGAAGTCAATGGCGGTTAAGTTCCGCGAACAGGACGCTGAGTGGACAAAGAAGGGAGAAGAGGAGCGGAAGGAAAAGGGGCTCAGCACTCCACCGCGAGTGATTGACGATGTTTGGTATCGACTAGACGGCGACGGCTATTTCAACGGCGCCCGGCACAAACTTTACTTAGTCGACTCTTCAACAGGAGAGCACACCAAGATTTACGACAAGGACCCGATGGGCTGGTTTTCTTATTCATGGTCGCCGGATTCCAAGACAATTGTGATCGGGGCTAATACTGCGAAGGATCCCTTCAAATCGCCATGGAAAGACCGAATTTACTTGCTCAATGTAAAGACGGGAAAGACTTCGCTGGTTCCTGACCAAGTTGACGGATCGATCGAGTCGCCCACGTTTTCACCGGACGGGAAGAGGCTTGCTTACGGCGGTCGAGAAGGCAAGGAGTCGCAGTGGGGCGCCGTCAATTCTCACCTACACGTTGTTGATGTGAAGTCCGGCAAGCGCAAGAACTTGACCGGCAATACCGATTATTGCCTGCATGCCGCAACGCTGAGTGACACGCGCGAAGCTGGCTTCGGCGCAAATTTCAAGTGGACGCCAGATGGTAAGCGCGTCATTTTCTCGCTGGGATGGCACGGAGAAACCCACCCTGCGATGATCGACGCAAATGGCGGCAAAGTCGAAAGCCTAACGTCGGGCGCGAAAGAGTTTGCGTTTGCGAGCACAAGCGACGGCGGAATGCTCGGGATGACGGTCGGATCTTGGGATCGACCTAACGAGATCGCCGTTGGAAAGCTGGTGAAAGGAAAGCTCGATGTCAAAGTTCTAACCGACTTCAACAGGCAGGTCTTCGCCGAGTTGGAACTGTCGAAGCCGCAGGCGTTCTCAACAAAAGCAGTTGACGGCTGGACCGTGCACGGCTGGTACTTGAAGCCAACTCGAGGCAAGAAGGCGAAGTCTCCTGCGGTTCTCGAGGTTCACGGTGGTCCGCACGCCCAGTACGGCGTGCCCTTTTTCCATGAGCTACAAGTCCTAGCAGCGGCTGGGTACATGGTGTTCTATTCAAACCCGCGCGGCAGCAAGGGCTATGGCGAAGAGCACTGCAACTCGATCAAAGGTGACTGGGGCAACAAGGACTGGAAGGACGTAACGGCAGTTGCCGATTACATGGAAAACCATCCCGAAGTTGATAAGAAGCGAATGTCGATCATGGGTGGCAGCTACGGTGGCTACATGACTTGCTGGGCGATCGGCCAAACCACTCGCTTCAAAGCGGCGATCACCGATCGTTGTGTAAGTAACTTGGTTAGCATGGCCGGCAACAGCGACTTTCCGGATGTTCCGGATACCTATTGGAAAGGCAACGCTTGGGATGACAGCGAGACCATGTGGGCGCAGAGCCCGATCAAGTACGTCCGCAACGCGAAGACCCCAACCTTGATCATCCATAGCGAAGGCGACCTTCGTTGCAACGTAGAACAAGGTGAGCAAGTATTCGCAGCGCTCAAAGTTCTTGGAGTTCCGACACGCTTTGTGCGGTACCCTTCCTCCACTAGCCATGGAATGAGCAGGAGCGGTCCGCCGGATTTGCGGATCCACAGACTGAAACAAATCTTGCGCTGGTATGACGAGTATTTGGTTTAATCGAGCATAGCAATGAGATTTCGACGCATTTACTGGGTAACTGAACAGATGGACGAAGCCGGCAACAGCCAGGTGACCGGCGTGTTTACTTCGATTCCAGACCTGATTGAGCTAGGCTTAGGGGTTCGTGAGATTTGTGAGAAAAAGGCGGCGTTTAGGGTCACGCTCTGCGAGTTGGACTCCAAGGCAATGCCCTTGCTCTCCCTCGAGTCGCCCGGATTCGACGACTATCAGGCAAAGCTCTCGCCCTTCCTCGAGACCGGTGAGGTCTCACGCGAGGAGTTCAACTCCCTTGCGGACGCGTTGCAGTGCCGCACCATTTGACTAAGCCAAGAGAAAAGAGCCCGCGAGAGAATCTCGCGGGCTCTTTTCTCTTGGCTTTGTAACGTTTACTTAGCCTTCGGAGCACCGTCACCTGTTGCAGACTCAGCCGTTTTGTCACCCAGTGCAGCTGTTCGAGACTTGAGTGCCGCCACGAGCGTCTCCCAGTTCTTCTTGAGATACGCCGGCATGACCTTCACATCGGCTTCAAGAAGTGTCTGAAGCAGAAGATCCTGCACGTCATTGGCTCCGCGGGCAT